>NZ_JBIUBX010000012.1:0-108235 GCF_044548445.1 Streptomyces sp. NPDC052016 | reverse complement strand
GGAGCCGTCGAGCCCGGCGGACGCAACCCCCCTCGGTGCCGGTACGTAGGGTCGACGAAGAGGCCCGTCTCGGCCGGCCCGGCCGCACAAGCCCGCCCCCACCCCCGGCCGCCCGGGATTGCCTCCGCCCCCGGCCGCCCGGGCCTGTCCCCGACCCCGGCCCGCTCGCGCGACCCCGGCCCCGCAGGCCCGCCGCCTGACCCGCGGCAGCTCGCCGGCCGGCCCCGAACCCGCACCGGCCCACGCACTCCTCACCGTCGTACACGAGCACGGCGTGGGCTCGGTCTCCGGGAGGCGGGCCTCCTGCTCGGCGCGGTTCCGCACCGATGTCTTCGCGCGTCGGACGCCCCGGCGTTGAAGGACGCGCACCGGCCGCCGCCCACACGCCGCCGTGGCGGTCGACGAGCCGGGCGAAGTCCGGCCAGGTCCCTCTGGGCAAGGGGGCTCGCGGTCCCGTCCGCCACAGGTGGCCACCCCCGGCGACTCAGCCCACCCGCTCCAGCAACGCCACCGGCAGCCGCGCGAACAGCTCCTCCACGCGCGCGTGCCCCGTGAATTCCCGTCCGCCGTCCAGGACGTCCGCCCACCTCCCCGGCGGCAGCGCCAACCGGGTGTCCCGCCAGCCGCCCGCCTCCGCCAGCCGCAGCGACAGCCGTGTCACGGCCGTGACGGACTCGCCCGAGCGGGCGAACGCCAGGCAGTGCTCGGCGGCGGGTCCCTCGGCGGTCAGCGGCTCGTACGTCGCGGACTCCCCGAAGACCTCCGGCCGCCGCCGGCGCAGCCGCAGCGCCGCCGCCGTCACCCCGTCCTTGGGCCCGGGGTCCTCGGGCGGGAACCGTACGGGACGCCGGTTGTCGGGATCCACCAGGGCGAGGTAGTCGCTCTCCGTTCCCTGGTAGACGTCCGGTACGCCCGGCATCGTCAGGTGCACCAGGGCCGTGCCCAGCACGTTCGCCCGGATGTGCGGCTCCAGCGCCTTCCGCAGCGCGGCCACCCGCTCGCCCGGCACCCCGCACGGCCCCTCCGTGACGAACGCGGCCACCGCCTCCTCGTACGGCGGCTCCTGCTCCGTCCAGCTCGTGTAGAGGCCCGCTTCCCGGACGTGCTTGAGCAGCGCCTCCCGGACGCGCTCCGGGGCCGCCGGCCCGAGTCCGAACACCGTCTGCCAGGCCGCCCAGGCCGCCTGTCCGTCCGGCACCGTCTCCTCGGCGTGCGTGACCTGCGCCAGGACGTCCGCCCAGCGCCCGGGGCACTCGGTCAGCACGGCCAGCGCGGCCCGCACGTCGGCGCTGCGCTTGGTGTCGTGCGTCGACACGACCGTGCCGGTGACCGGCCAGTCGCGCTGCACGCGCGCGCAGTAGGCGTGGAACCGCTCCGGGGACACCCCCTGGCGGCCCGGATCGCCCCCCACCTCGTTCGCCGACAGCAGCGGCACGTACCGGTAGAACGCCGTGTCCTCCACCGACTTGGCCCGCAGCGCGGACGCCGTCTGCGCGAACCGCGTCCGGAACTCCACGGCCGCCGGACCCGCGCCCCGCCCCAGCACCAGGGAGCGCACCACGTCGACCGCCCCCGCCTCCTCGGGCACGACGAAGGCGCGCCGCGCCTCCTCGGCGGCCTGCTCGGTGACCACGGTGGCCGCGTCGCCCGAGGCGTACGGGCGGTACACCTCCAGCCGCACCAGCAGCTCCTCCAGGGCCGTGCGCAGCGCCCAGGGCGCCCGGTCGCGCAGCGCCGGGTCCGGCGAGGCGGCGCACACGCGGACGGCCGACCGGGTCAGCCGGTCGAGTTCGGTGGCCAGTTCGTGCGAGAGCACCCCGTACGCGGCCCGCCGTACGGTCGCCGCCCACTCCCCGCCCCGGTCCGTCTGCGGGGCCGCGAAACGCCGGTACAGCCCCAGCAGCTCCCCGGCGCCCTCCGGGTCGGTGAAGAGGCCGTCGACGTGGCGCAGCGCGTCGTAGCCGGTGGTGCCGGCCACCGGCCAGGAGCCCGGCAGGCGCTCCCCGTCCGCCAGGATCTTCTCGACGACCGTCCAGCGGCCCCCGCTCGCCTCGTGCAGCCGTTCCAGGTAGGTGTCCGGATCGGAGAGGCCGTCGGGGTGGTCCACGCGCAGGCCGTCCAGCACGCCCTCGTGCAGCAGCTGGAGGATCTTGGCGTGTGTCGCCTCGAAGACCTCGGGGTCCTCCACCCGCACGCCGATCAGCTCCGAGATGCTGAAGAAGCGGCGGTAGTTCAGCTCCGTGCGGGCCAGCCGCCACCACACCGGCCGGTACCACTGCGCGTCCAGCAGCTGGGGCAGGGGCAGGCTCTCGGTGCCCTCGCGCAGCGGGAGGACGTGGTCGTGGTAGCGCAGCACACCGCCCTCGACGCGCAGCCGTGAGAGCTCGTCGCCGACCGGTCCGCCCAGCACCGGCAGCAGCACCTGGCCGCCCTGCGCCTCCCAGTCGATGTCGAACCAGCGCGCGTACGGCGACTTCGGTCCCTCCCGCAGCACCTCCCACAGCGCCCGGTTGTGGCGCGGGACCGCCGCCATGTGGTTCGGCACGATGTCCACGACCAGCCCGAGCCCGTGCTCCCGCGCGGCGCGCGACAGCGCCCGCAGCCCCGCCTCGCCGCCCAGCTCCTCGCGCACGCGCGCGTGGTCCACCACGTCGTACCCGTGCAGGGATCCCGGGACCGCCTCCAGGACGGGCGACAGGTGCAGGTGCGACACCCCCAGGGACGCCAGGTAGGGCACGGTCGCCGCCGCGGCGGCGAACGGGAACGCGGGCTGCAGTTGCAGCCGGTACGTGGCCGTGGGCACGAGGGGGGCAGGGCGCTCAGAGGTCATGGAGACCTACGTACCCGCCCTGCCCCCTTTCGTGTCATCGGGGCCGCCAGGTGGACGGCCCGCGGGCCCCGGCCGCGAGGCGGCCGGTCGCTAGGCCGGCCGCTGCAGCACCGTCATGCTCCGGTCCACCAGCGTCAGGCGGTCCCCGGCGGCGACCTTGGCGCCCGTTCCCCCCGTCACCGCCTCCGGGTTCGCCGTGTCCACGACCACCTGCCACTGCCGCCCGTGGTCGACCGGCACCACGAACTCCAGCGGCCGGGGCGAGGCGTTGAACATCAGCAGGAAGGAGTCGTCGGTGATCCTCTCCCCGCGCGCCCCCGGCTCGGAGATCGCGTTGCCGTTGAGGAAGACCGTCAGTGCCGACGCCTGCGCCGAGTTCCAGTCCCGCTGGGTCATCTCCTTGCCCTCGGGTGTGAACCAGGCGATGTCCGACAGCTCGTCGTGGGTGCCCTCCACGGGCCGCCCGTGGAAGAAGCGGCGGCGCCGGAAGACGGGATGCTCCTTGCGCAGCCGCACGAGCGCGCGCGTGAACTCCAGCAGTCCGGTGCCGTCCCGGTCGGGATCGGGCCACTCCACCCAGGACAGCTCGCTGTCCTGGCAGTAGGCGTTGTTGTTGCCGCGCTGGGTGCGCGCCATCTCGTCGCCGTGACTGATCATGGGCACGCCCTGGGACAGCATGAGGGTGGCGAGGAAGTTGCGCATCTGCCGGGCGCGAAGCTCCAGCACCGCCGGGTCGTCGGTCTCGCCCTCCACCCCGCAGTTCCAGGACCGGTTGTGGCTCTCGCCGTCCCGGTTGTCCTCGCCGTTGGCCTCGTTGTGCTTGTGGTTGTACGCCACCAGGTCGTGCAGGGTGAACCCGTCGTGGCAGGTCACGAAGTTGATCGAGGCCAGCGGGCGGCGGCCGTCGTCCTGGTAGAGGTCGGAGGAGCCGGTCAGCCGGGAGGCGAACTCCGCGAGCGTGCGCGGCTCCCCGCGCCACAGGTCCCGCACGGTGTCGCGGTACTTGCCGTTCCACTCGGTCCACAGCGGCGGGAAGTTGCCCACCTGGTACCCGCCCTCGCCGACGTCCCACGGCTCGGCGATCAGCTTCACCTGGGAGACGATCGGGTCCTGCTGGACCAGGTCGAAGAACGACGACAGCCGGTCCACCTCGTGGAACTGGCGGGCCAGGGTCGCCGCGAGGTCGAAGCGGAACCCGTCGACGTGCATCTCGGTCACCCAATAGCGCAGCGAGTCCATGATCAGCTGGAGCACGTGCGGGGACCGCATGAGCAGCGAGTTCCCGGTCCCTGTGGTGTCCATGTAGTAGCGCGGGTCTTCGGTCAGACGGTAGTACTGCGCGTTGTCGATGCCCCGGAAGGACAGCGTGGGGCCCAGGTGGTTGCCCTCGGCGGTGTGGTTGTAGACCACGTCGAGGATCACCTCGATCCCCGCCTCGTGCAGCGCCCGCACCGCCGACTTGAACTCCAGGACCTGCTGCCCGCGGTCGCCCCAGGAGGCGTAGGCGTTGTGGGGGGCGAAGAAGCCGATGGTGTTGTAGCCCCAGTAGTTGCTCAGGCCCATGTCGGCCAGCCGGTGGTCGTTGACGAACTGGTGTACGGGCATCAGCTCCAGTGCGGTGACGCCCAGTTCGGTGAGGTGTTCGATGATCGCCGGGTGGGCGAGCGCCGCGTACGTGCCGCGCAGCTCCTCCGGCAGCCCCGGGTGGCGCATCGTCAGGCCCTTCACATGGGCCTCGTAGATCACCGTGTGGTGGTACTCGGTGCGCGGGCGCCGGTCGTCGCCCCAGTCGAAGTACGGGTTGACCACGACCGACGTCATCGTGTGCGGCGCCGAGTCCAGGTCGTTGCGCCGCTCGGGGGAGCCGAAGTGGTAGCCGTACACCTCCTCGCCCCATCGGATCGAACCGCTGATCGCCTTCGCGTACGGGTCGAGCAGCAGCTTCGCCGAGTTGCAGCGCAGCCCGCGCCCGGGGTCGTACGGGCCGTGCACGCGGAAGCCGTAGCGCTGCCCCGGCATGACGCCCGGCAGGTACGCGTGCCGCACGAACGCGTCGCTCTCGCGCAGTTCCACCGCCGTCTCGGAGCCGTCGTCGTGCAGCAGACACAGCTCTACTCGGTCCGCGGCCTCCGTGAAGACCGCGAAGTTCGTACCGGCGCCGTCGTACGTGGCGCCGAGGGGATATGCCTCTCCAGGCCAGACCTGCATGGATACGACTCTTTCAGGTGTGCCGCCCCGTCGGGGGTGCCTTGGCATCGAGTCTCCCGGAAAGTGAGGGAACCACCTCTGGCTTACGCCCCTCTTACCCGTCGACCAGTGCATACGCCGGGAACCGGGGTATGCCGAACCAGTGGGGCAATCACGTACTCCCGGGGCAATGGGGGAGTAGGGGGAAGATGTGCGCACGACAGTGCGCCGCCACCTGGGCAAGGTGGTGGCAGGCACGGCCATCGCGGTCGCCGCTACGGCCGCGATGATCGCGGTCACCCTGCCGGGCACGGCAGGGGCGGACGGAACGGGAGGGAGCACCGGACAGGCCGCGGGACAGGCGGCCGCAGAGCAGGGATCCGGAAGCGCCGGACAGGGCGCCGGACAGCAGGGCGGTTCGGCCGCGGTGGAGCCCGGAGTCGTCGAGGAGGCGCCGGCCGAGGGAGCCAGGGGCCAGGGCCGCGACCCGCTCACCGACGACGAGATCGCGCGGGTCGAACGCATCGCGCTCAGCCGGCAGTTCTTCAACGCCGGCGAGAACGTCGACGGCGACCGCGGCCCGCAGCGCGTGAGCGTGGACCTCGCCGAGCCGGAGGCGGACGAGGTGGACGATCCCGGCGCGCCCCGGCGCGCCGAGGTGACGTTCTACGACTACAAGGACGACACGCTCGTCACCAAGACCGTCAACCTCGACACCGGCAAGGTCGAGAGCACCGGCACCCAGCAGGGCGTCCAGCCGCCGCTGAGCGCCGCCGAGCAGGCCGAGGCCGCCCGGCTGCTGATCGCCGACCCGCTGGGCGCCGGCCTGAAGGCGGACTACAAGGACGCCACCGGCAAGGAGCTCACCTCGCCGGACCAGCTGGTGCTCGCCGGCATGGTGTACCGCGCCTCGCCGGGCGCCCAGCCCGCCGCCTTCGACCAGTGCGGCGTGCACCGCTGCGTCCGGCTGCTGCCGAAGGTCAGGAACGGGCCGTGGATCGACGCCCGGTCCCTGGTGATCGACCTCAGCGCCCGCAAGGTGGGCAGGCTCGCCGGCTGAGCCGCCCCTTCGTCCCGTTCTCCGACCTTCAGCTCCCGTCACCGGGAGGCAAGGGAGTCATGTCCTCATGCCCGTGAAGCGCACCGTCAGCGGCCCGCGGCCGCGGAGAATCAGCCGTGCCCGCAAGGGGGCCGCCCTCGGCCTGTCCGTGGCCGCGCTGGCCGCCGGCGCGACGGCGACCGGCACCGGCCCGGCCGCCGCCCGGCCCGAGGCGGCTCCGGCGGCCGCCGCCGACTGCAGCGCCGCCTACCGCATCCAGCAGAAACTCGCCTCCGGCACCACCTGGCGCATGTGCTGGCGCTTCGAGGCGAAGTCCGGCCTCATCCTGGAGAAGATCTCCTACCAGCCGCCCGGCGAGGCCAAGCCGATCCGGGTCCTCAACAGCGCGAAGATCGCCCAGATCCACGTGCCGTACGACGACGGCAGCAACGAGTACAACGACATCACCGACTACAACTTCGGCTCCGGCCTGGTGAACATGGCCCCCGGCGAGTGCCCCGGCGGCACCATCAAGACGGTGAAGGTCCCCGAGGCGTACAACTCGGACACCCCGAACGTGAAGGGCCTGTGCACCACGACCCGCGCGCGTGGGCACGCCTACCGCATGCAGACCGACTCGGGCAAGGTCTACCAGGCCCAGGGCAAGGACCTGCTGGTCTACACCGTCAACAAGGTGAGCTGGTACGAGTACATCACCGAGTGGCGCTTCTCCGACGACGGCACCATCAGCATGAACGTCGGCGCCACCGGCAGCCTCTCGCCCTTCGACTACGACGCCGGCGACGGCCGCGGCTGGCCCATCGGCAAGGGCGCCAAGGCCTACTCCACCAGCCACAACCACAACGTCTTCTGGCGGCTGGACTTCGGCCTCGACGGCTCCTCCAAGAACCGGATCGAGCAGTACGACTCGGTGGTCAAGCCGCCCGCGGCCGGCGCCCAGGGCCCGACCAACAAGACCACCCGGACCGCCGTCACCAAGGAACTCGCGGGTGACGCCGCGAACATGCGCTGGTGGCGCGTGGTCAGCGCGACCGGCAAGAACAAGGACGGCCACCCGCGCTCGTACGAGATCGTCCCCGGCGTCAGCACCAAGTACCCGGGACGGGCCTTCACCAAGCACGACATCTACTTCACCCAGTACAACAAGTGCGAGCAGTACGCCAGCAACAACGTGCGCCACTGCGGCACCCCCCGGCACGGCTTCTCCGTCGACAAGTGGGTGAACGGGCAGACGCTCACCCACCCCGTGGCCTGGGTCAACGTCGGCTTCCACCACATCGCGCGGGACGAGGACCAGCAGCCCATGCCGGTCCACTGGCAGGGATTCTCCATCTCGCCGAGGGATGTCACCGCTATGAATCCGCTCACTCCGCGCGCCCTCGCGGGCGAGAACGGGCGCCCGAACACCGGTAGTTGAGAAACGACCTGTCCATCCGGCTGCACCGCCGACCGCTCCCGGAGTACCCTTCCTTGATCGTTGGGACGGGGAGTGCTCGGGGGAGCGGAAGGCGGTGCTTGGGTGGGCTCGGGAGGGCTGGAGCTGCCCCCTGGTGACGAGGGTCACGAGGGCGGCTCCTCCACGGACGTCCCGCCCGGCACGGTGTCGCTGGCCCGGCCGATGGAGGGGGCCATCGGGCCGGAGCTGGACTGGGACGCCGACGCATGGCGGGAGGTGCGCACCCGCGCCCAGCGGGCCGGCCGGGCCTACATCTGGCTGAACCTGGTGGAGCAGCGGCTGCGCGCCGTCGTGGCCGCCGTGCTGCGCCCCATCTACGAACCCGTCCACGGCGACGACTGGGTGGTCGCCGCGGCCGGTCCCGCCGGACAGGAGTGGGTGCAGCGCGCCGTCGCGGTCCGCGAGGTCAGCCGCCGCAAGGGCTACCTGCTCGACCCGGCCGACGACAACGTGATCTCCTTCCTCACCCTGCCGCAGCTCCGCGAGCTGATGGTGCAGCACTGGCCGTGCTTCGAGCCGTACTTCGACGACCGCCGGGACGTCGAGCTCGCCCTGGACGAGCTGGAGGTCACGCGCAACGTCGTCTCCCGCAACCGGGCGCTGTCCGAGGCCGTGCTGAACCAGGCCGAGCGCGCCTCCGCGCGGCTGCTGGAGATGCTCGGCACCGGTGGCGACGTGCCGTCCGCGCGCCGGCTCCCCGTCGACGCCGTCGAGGACCTGGTGGGCGACCGGTACGCGGACGTGGTCGCCGTCCACTCCGACCGGGTGCGGCTGCTGCGCCAGTTCCCCGCCGAGGACATCTTCGACGGCGCCCGCCGCCTCGACGCCGTCGGCATCGGCCTGAACCTGCTCGTGCAGAACTTCTCCGGCCGCCGCCTGGTCCGCCTGGCCGAGGCGGGCGCCCGGGTCCGGCTGCTCTTCCTCAACCCGGCCTCCAGCGCGGTCAAGCGCCGTGAGCGCGAACTGGGGATGAAGCGGGGCGAGTTGAGCCGCGCCGTGGAGATGAACATCCTGCACATGCGCCGGGTGCGCTCCCGGCTGCGCGATCCGGGCGCCTTCCAGATCCAGGTCTACGACGAGACGCCCCGCTTCAGTGCCTACCTCGTCGACGGCGACGGTTCCGACGGCATCGCGGTCGTCCAGTCCTATCTGCGGCGCATGCGCGGGATGGAGGCGCCGGTGCTGGTCCTGCGCAACGGCAGCCGGGTGGTGAAGTCGGACGAGGCCGACGAAGGCGGTCTTTTCGCCGCCTACCGCGAGGAGTTCGAGCTGGCCTGGGCGGATTCGCGTCCGGTGTCCTGAAGTGTCCGGTCCCTTCCCCGACGTCTCCCCGGCACAAGCGGAATGCGATCCTCTGATTGTCAGTGGCGCGTGCGAAGGTGGAGGCCACTGGGGGAAGCACCACCAAGAAGGGGGGCCACCATGGCCTGGCACCGCGAGCTGCTCATCGGCTTCGACCTGGAGACGACCGGGACGGACCCGCGCGAGGCGCGCATCGTCACGGGCGCCGTGATCGAAGTGCGGGACGGGCAGGTCCTGGGACGCCGGGAGTGGCTGGCGGATCCCGGAGTGGAGATCCCGGCGGACGCGGTCGCCGTCCACGGGATCAGCAACGAGCGGGCGGCCGCCGAGGGCCGCCCCGCCGACCAGGTCGCGGACGCGATCGCGGACGTCCTCGTCACCTACTGGCGGACGGGCGTCCCGGTGGTCGCGTACAACGCCGCCTTCGACCTCACCCTCCTCTCCGCCGAACTGCGCAGGTACGGACTGCCGTCCCTGCGGGACCGCCTCGACGGCCTCGACCCGGCCCCGGTCGTCGACCCGTACACCATCGACCGCTGGGCCGACCGCTACCGCCGCGGCAAGCGCAACCTCGAAGCGGTCTGCGCCGAGTACGGCGTCACCCTGGACGCGGCTCACGACGCCTCCGCCGACGCCCTCGCCGCGGCCCGCCTGGCCTGCGCGATAGCCGAGCGTCACCCGAAGGTCGCGGGCCTCGGCCCGGCGGAGCTGCACCGCCGCCAGATCGAGTGGTACGCCGCATGGGCGGCGGACTTCCAGGACTTCCTGCGCCGCAAGGGCGACGCGCAGGCGGTCGTGGAAGGAACCTGGCCGCTGCGGGAACTGGCGGACAGCCGGTCGGCGTAGGACTCTGCCCGATCCCCGTCATCGAGCCGGCGAAGGCCATCGGGAGAGTGGCGGCCGAGGCCGCCCGGGCCGTGGCTCACCGTAGCTGAGGGCTTCAGGGCTTCAGGTCCTCAGGGCGAGGCGCACGCGCGCGCCGGTGTCGCGTACTGCCGTCCGCTTGCGGGACTGAGGAGCACCCCGCGCTCCCGCAGCCGTGACGGACGGGGTCGGGCGGGCGGTCTGCGGCCGGGCGCCGGGCACGTCGGGCCGGAGCGCGCGGGGGGCCGCGGCGCGGGCCGTGCTCAGAACGGGTACCAGCGCACCGTCTCGTCCCCGTCCCGCAGCGACGCCACCCGGCGCGTGAACTCCGCCAGCGCCTTGGGGTTGGCCGGCGCGTGCTGGGCCACCCAGGCGCAGCTCGCCGTCTCGCGGGCGCCCCGCAGCACCGAGCAGCCCTCCCATTCCCGCACATCCCAGCCGTAGGTCCCGGTGAAGGAGTCGTAGGCCTCGGCGGGCAGACCGTAGCGGTCGTGGGAGAGGGCCATGACGACCAGGTCGTGCTCGCGCAGGTCGGTGGCGAAGGTCTCCAGGTCGACCAGGACCGGGCCGTCCGGGCCGACGTGGACGTTGCGGGGCAGCGCGTCGCCGTGGATCGGGCCGGGCGCGAGGTGCGGGGTGAGCGCGGCGGCGGCAGCCGCGAAGCCGTCCCGGCGCTCGCGCAGGAAGGCGGCGTCCGCCGGGTCGATCGCGTCCCCCGCGAGCCGCAGCCAGCGCTCCACGCCGGCCAGCAGGTCGCGCGGTGGGAGACCGAAGGGCGGGGCGGGCAGGGCGTGCACGATCCGCAGGAGTTCGGCCAGATCCCGTGCCTCGGCGGGCCGTACCGGGTCGGGCAGCCGGTGCCACACGGTCACCGGGTGACCCTCGACCAGCAGGGCCTTAGGCTCGGCCGCCCGCACCGCGGGGACGTCCGCCTCGGCGAGCCAGACCGCGATGTCCAGCTCGCGCCGGGCCCGGTCGAGGAGTTCGGCGTCGCGGCCCACCTTCACCACCAGGTCCTCGACGGCGAACACCGCGTTCTCGCCGAGGGCGAGGAGTCGCGCGTCCGCGGCCGGGGCGGGCAGCACCCCCGCCGCGGCCAGTACGTCCCGCGCGCGTGCCTCGTCCATCGTCCGCCTCCGTGTCGTCTCGTGCGGGATCCGTCGCGACGGCGTCGGTATCCGGCCATCCGACGGCCAGTCTCGCATTCGCACAGGTCGGGCCGTGTGCAGGGTGCCTTGACGAGGCACCGTGGCTTCACGACCATGGCGGGGCCCGTCACCGCCGCGGGAAGGGGGATCGCTGCGTGCCGCCGACGACCGAGGGGACGACCGAGGAGGCAGGGCCCGAGCCGCGAGGCGCCGGAGGGCGAGCCACCGAGGCAGGAGCGGCCGAGGGCAGCAGGGCCGCGTGGCGCGCGTCCCGTGCCGGCCCGCCGCCACGCCCCGCCGTCGGCCAGGGCGCCTGGTTCCTCGTCCTGCCCGCGCTGATCCCCGTCCTGGTGCTGAGCGTCGGCCCCCTGCTGTACGGGATCCTGCTGGCGTTCACCGACGCCCAGTCGGGCCGGACCGCGCCCACCCAGTGGATCGGCGGGCTGAACTTCAGGGACCTGTGGCACGACACGCTGTTCTGGGAGTCGTTCCGCATCGGGCTGGTCTGGGCGGTCGGGGTGACCGTCCCGCAGTTCCTGCTCGCCCTCGGCCTGGCCCTGCTGCTCCACCAGGATCTGCGGCTGCGCTGGCTGGCCCGCGCGCTGGCGATCGTCCCGTGGGCGATGCCCGAGGTCGTCGTCGGCATCATGTGGCGGCTCGTCTACAGCCCGGACGCCGGTGTCCTCAACGAGACACTGCGCGATCTGGGCCTCGGCGACGGACGGGACTGGCTGAGCGGGCTGACGACCGCCCTGCCCGCGGTGATCGTCGTCGGCGTCTGGGCGGGTATGCCGCAGACGACCGTCGCCCTGCTCGCCGGGCTGCAGAACACCCCGCGCGAACTCCACGAGGCCGCCGCCGTCGACGGCGCGGGCGCCTGGCGCCGCTTCCGCACGGTCACCTGGCCCGCGCTGCGCCCCGTCGCCCTCGCCATCACGGCTCTGAACTTCATCTGGAACTTCAACTCCTTCGCCCTGGTCTACGTCCTGACCAGCGGCGGACCCGGCGGCCGCACCAGGCTGCCCATGCTCTTCGCCTACGAAGAGGCCTTCCGCTACGGGCAGTTCGGCTACGCGGCGGCGATGGGATGCGTGATGGTCGCGGTGATCTCGGTGCTCCTCGCTCTCTTCCTGGTGGGCCGGCTCAGGGGAGGTGACCAGGCATGAGGACGAGCACCACGGGCCGCGTCGGCCAGTACCTCGCCCTGCTCGCGTATCTGGTCTTCCTCGCCTTCCCGTTCCTCTGGCTGGTCTCCACGGCCTTCAAGTCCCCCCGGGAACTGGGCAGTCTGCATCCCACCTGGATCCCCGAGAACCCCACCCTCGACAACTTCCGGCAGGCCTTCGGCGAACAGCCACTGCTGCGCGCCGCGGGCAACTCCCTGCTGGCCGCCGCCGGGGCCGCGCTGATCGCCGTACTGATCGCGACACCCCTGGCCTATGTCATCGCCCGGCGTCGCACGCTGCTCGCGCGGGCGGCGACCGGCTGGGTGGTGGTCAGCCAGGCGTTCCCGCTGGTGCTGGTGATCATCCCGCTGTTCCTGGTGCTGAAGAACCTGCGGCTGATCAACTCCCTGCCCGGACTGGTCATGGTGTACGTGGTGTGGGCCCTGCCGTTCGCGCTGTGGATGCTGGCCGGGTACGTCCGGGCGGTGCCCGTGGAGCTGGAGGAGGCGGCGGCCGTCGACGGGGCCGGCCGGCTCAGGACGCTGGTGTCGGTGACCGCCCCGCTGCTCGCGCCGGGGATCGTGGCGACCGGCCTGTTCGCCTTCATCACCGCGTGGAACGAGTTCTTCTTCGCTCTGGTCCTGCTGAAGTCGCCGGAGAAGCAGACGCTGCCGGTCGTCCTCACCCACTTCATCGGCGCGGAGGGCGTCGCGGACCTCGGCCCGCTGGCGGCCGCCGCCTTCCTCGCCACCCTTCCCTCGTTGGTCGTCTTCGCGGTCATCCAGCGGCGGATCACCAGCGGCATGCTCGCCGGGGCGGTGAAGAGCTGATGCGCGTCAGAATCGCGGCCGTCCTCGCCCTCGTCCTGCTGCTCGCCGGCTGCACGGGCGGCGGCGGCCCGGACGACGGTCCGATCACCCTGCGCTTCCAGTCCCTCGCCTGGCAGGAGGAGTCCGTCGAGGCCAACAAGGAGCTCGTGCGGGAGTGGAACGCGAGTCACCCGGACGTCGAGGTCGAGTACGTCCAGGGCAGCTGGGACAGCGTCCACGACCAGCTCCTCACCTCCTTCGAGGGCGGTGAGGCGCCGGACGTCATCCACGACGCCTCCGACGACCTCGCGGACTTCGCCTACGGCGGCTACCTCGCCGACCTGACCGGCCTGGTGCCCGAGCGGCTCAGGTCGGACATCCCGCAGCGCAGTTGGGAGACGGCGACCTTCGGGGACGGCGTCTACGGCGTGCCCTTCCTCCAGGAGCCGCGCGTCCTCATCGCCAACGCCACCTGGCTGAAGGAGTCGGGGGTGCGCATCCCGACCCCCGAACGACCCTGGAGCTGGGCGGAGTTCCGCGAGATCACCGGGCGGCTCAGCGGCGACGGCAGGTACGGCGTGGCCTGGCCGCTGAAGGACCCCGTCTCCGCCACCCTCAACCTCTCCCTCTCGGCGGGCGGACAGCTCTTCCACCGGGACGCGGACGGCAAGGTCACGGTCCGTTTCGAGGCGGGCGACGAGGTCGTGCCGCGCACCATCCACGACCAGGTCGGCGAGGACGGCAGCGCGCCGGGCTCGCTCCTGGGCAGCGGCGGCTCGGACACCCTGCCCGGCTTCTTCGCCGGAAGGTACGCGATGGTCCCGCTCGGATTCTCCTACCGTCAGCAGATCGTCCAGCAGGCGCCGAAGGGCTTCGACTGGCAGGTGCTGCCCGCCCCGGCCGGCCCCGACGGTCTCACCCAGGGCGTCAGCCCGCAGACCCTGTCCATCGCGCAGGACAGCCCGCACAAAAAGGAGGCCGCCGCCTTCATCGACTTCCTGCTGCGGCCACCGAACATGGTCCGGCTTGCCCTCGGCGACTGGATGCTGCCCACCGGCAGCCGGGCGCTCGCCGACCCGGCCCTGCACACCACGAAGGACGACTGGGCCATGGGCACCGCGCTCGCCGCCCACCTCCGTCCGGCGCCCGCGCAGTCCGTCCGCGGCTACCCCGAGTGGAAGGACAAGGTCGCCACGCCCGCCTTCCAGGAGTACTACAGCGGCGCGATCGGCCTCGGTGAACTGCGGGAACGACTGGAGGAGGACGGGAACCTGGTGCTGGCCCGCTACCAGCGCTGACCCGCGCCACTCAATCAAGTTGCACGAGACGTATCGTCTCGTTTACGGTCGGCGGCATGACCGCTCCCGCGCACATCGCCATGTTCTCCATCGCCGCCCACGGCCACGTGAACCCCAGCCTGGAGGTGATCCGGGAACTCGTCGCGCGCGGGCACCGCGTCACCTACGCCGTCCCACCCGCCCTCGCCGACAAGGTCGCCGCCACCGGCGCCGAGGTGAAGCCCTGGCACTCCACCCTGCCCTCGCCCGACGCCGACCCGTCGGCCTGGGGCACCACCCTCCTCGACAACGTGGAGCCCTTCCTGGACGACGCCATCCAGGCGCTTCCCCAGCTGATCGAGGCCTACGACGGGGACGAGCCCGACCTCGTCCTGCACGACATCGCCTCCTACCCGGCCCGGGTCCTCGCCCACCGCTGGGGCGTGCCCGCGGTCTCCCTCTCGCCCACCCTCGTCGCCTGGGACGGCTACGAGGAGGAGGTCGCCGAACCGATGTGGGCGGAGCCGAAGAAGACCGCCCGCGGCAAGGCCTACTACGCCCGCTTCGAGGCCTGGCTGCGGGAGAACGGCATCACCGAGCACCCCGACCCGTTCACCGGCCGGCCCGCCCGCTCCCTGGTGCTCACCCCCAAGGCGCTCCAGCCGAACGCCGACCGGGTCGACGAGAGCGTGCACACGTTCGTCGGCGCCTGCCAGGGCGACCGCGCCGCCGAGGGCACCTGGACCCGGCCCGCCGGCGCCGGGAAGGTCGTCCTCGTCTCGCTGGGCTCGGCCTTCACCAGGCAGCCCGAGTTCTACCGCGCCTGCGTGCGGGCCTTCGCCGGCCTGCCCGGCTGGCACCTCGTGCTCCAGATCGGCCGGCACGTCGACCCTGCGGAGCTGGGGGACGTACCGGCGAACGTGGAAGTGCGGTCGTGGGTGCCGCAGTTGGCGATCCTGAGGCAGGCCGACCTGTTCGTCACCCACGCCGGCGCCGGCGGCAGCCAGGAGGGACTCGCCACGGCGACCCCGATGATCGCCGTACCGCAGGCCGCGGACCAGTTCGGGAACGCCGAGATGCTGCAGGCGCTCGGCGTCGCCCGGCACCTGCCGACGCGGGAGGCGACGGCCGAGGCGCTGCGGGAGACGGCTCTCGCCCTGCTCGACGATCCCGAGGTCGCCCGGCGGCTGAAGGAGGTGCAGGCATCGATGGCCCAGGAGGGCGGCACCCGCAGGGCGGCCGACCTCGTCGAGGCCGAACTGCCCGCCCGACGCGGGGATGTGACCGTCACACGGGAACGGCCTGGCGCGTGAGGGACAGACGCGCGTTGTCGAGGGTGGCGTCCATCCGCGCCGCCTGGCCCTTGGTGAACATGAACATCGCCGCGTCGTCGGTGTAGTCCATGTAGTTCATGAACATGTCGCCGTCCGGGGCGTTGTTGCACGTCACGCGCGGGAACCGGGGTGCACCCAGGTTGGGCCCGGCCTGGTTCGGGGTGTCCGCCACGAAGTCGCTGCCGCTGCAGCCCTCGTCGTCGCCCCAGATGTGCCGCAGGTTGAGCCAGTGCCCGATCTCGTGCGTGGTCGTGCGGCCGCCGTTGAACGGCCGGGAGGCGGTGCCGTTCGTGCCGAAGCCGGTGTGGGTGACGACGACGCCGTCCGTGGCGGCCGCGCCGCCCGGGAACTGGGCGTAGCCCAGCAGGCCGCGGCGCAGCAGGCAGACCCAGATGTTGAGGTACGCGTTCGCCGGCCAGGCGTCGTGGCCGCCGCTCAGGGTGAACTTGACGAGGTCGTCCGTGTCGAAGTCGCCGCTGCCGGTCTGCGTCCGCGTGATGCCGGACGTGGGCCGTCCCAGCGGGTCGGTCCGGGCCAGGTGGAACTCGATGCGCGCGTCGGCGACCAGGTCCCGCCACACCGAGGGAACGCTGCCGAGGTCCGGGTTGGCGGCCCGGAAGTCCTGGTTGAGCACGTCGATCTGACTGTGGATCTGCGCGTCGCTGATGTTCTGCTCGGGCGTGTTGAACACCACGTGCACCACGACGGGGATGTCGATCACACCCTGCCGGGCGGCGAACCGCTCGTTGTGCTCGTAGGCGAACGCGGTGTTCTCGATCAGGACCCGGTTCTCGGCGTACTCGGGGTTCAGGTCGAGGAGCCTGCGATGCACCTCCATGGCGCCGCACCAGCGGCTGTAGTCGTCGGAGGTGGTGCGGAGGAATGACTGCGCGTCGGACATGACTGCGTTCCTCGAGGACAGTGCGGAAGCCGCGATCGCGGCGGGGGAACTGCGTGCTCGTCACACGCTGTTGGGGGCCGACGACGCCGGACGGGGTGGGCGCTTGCCGACTGCCCCTGAGCCCATACACTGAAAATTCTAGGCAAACAGGCATGAATCCGCCAACCGATCCCGAGGTGGCAAGGGGGTACCGCCCCATGCGAGAGCTCCCGGCGGACCTGTTCCGGTCCTGGCTGCACTCCTACGAGGAGGACCACGGCGACGTGATGGTTTACCGGCCCGCCGATCACCCCTTCCCTCCGGCGCGTGGCCGCCGAGGTATGGAGTTCGCCCCCGACGGCACCTTCGTCGACCACCCCGTGGGGCGCGGGGACGCCCCGGACACGGTGCGCGGCCGCTGGCGGCAGGTGGGGGACCGCCGTGTCGAGGTGTCCTTCGAGGACGGGCGTGCGGGCCGGGTACTGGAGATCGTGCGCTGTGACGCGGACGTCCTGGAGGTCCGCACCCCGGCCGCCTAGCGAGCCGGTGCGACGCCGGCCTCGGGGGCCGGGCCCGCCGTCACGGCGCACGCGAGGGCCCGTTGACCACCCCCGTGAGGTCAACGGGCCCTCGGCGCCCGAGGGTTCAGACCCTCGCCGGCGGGGTCAGACCCTCACCGGTTCACCCTCGTCGTCCCGTGCCGTCGGCGCGACCGCCTCCGGCGACTCGTCGTGGGTGAGGTCGGGCAGCCGGTGCAGCCACTTCGGCAGGTACCAGTTGCGCTCGCCGAGCAGCGCCATCACCGCCGGGAGCAGTACGCCCCGGATGATCGTCGCGTCGATCAGGACGGCGGCCGCGAGGCCCACGCCCATCTGCTTCATGGACTGCATGGACAGCGTCCCGAAGATCGCGAACACGGCGACCATGATGACGGCGGCGCTGGTGACCACACCCGCCGTGGTGACCACGCCGTGCGCGATCGCGTCCTTCGTCGTGCGGCCCCGCAGCCGTGCCTCGCGGATCCGGGAGACCACGAACACGTGGTAGTCCATCGACAGGCCGAACAGGATGACGAAGAGGAACAGCGGCAGCCAGGTGATGATGGCGCCGACGCCCTCCGCGCCCACCAGGGAAGCGCCCCAGCCGTGCTGGAAGACCCCCACGAGGATGCCGTAGGCCGCACCCACCGACAGCAGGTTCAGCACGATCGAGGTGAGCGCGATCGTCAGCGAGCGGAACGACAGCAGCATCAGACCGAAGGCGAAGACCACGACGAAGGCGAAGACCGGGACGACGGCTCCGGCCAACTGGTCGTTGAAGTCCTTCGAACCGGCCACCTGCCCGGTGATCGGCGCGTCGAGGCCGTCGACCTTCCCGAGCGTCGCGGGGCGCACCTCGTCGCGCAGCGTGTCCAGGCTCGCGCCCGCCTTGTCCAGGTCGGAGCCGCCGACCAGCGGCACGTACACGAAGGCCATGTTCTGCGCGTCGTGCAGCTTGATCTCGACCGGACCGCGCGAGGCACCCGAACTGATCGCCTGCTCACGGAAGTCGGCGAGCGCGGACTTCACCTCGGGCGCGTTGATGTCGTCCGCCTTGACGACCACCTCGGCCGGCTCGGAACCGCCCGGGAACGCCTCGTTGAGCCGGTTGTACGTCTGGACGATCGGCAGCGAGTCGCCGAACTCCTTGTCCAGGGTGAGCTGTTGCGTCTTCATGCCGAGTGCGGGAGCCGCGATCGCGAGCAGCGCGCCGGTCGCCACGGCGACCGAGACGACGGGACGCGCGAGCACGCCCTTGAGCACGGCCGTCCAGAACCGGCTCTCGCGGTTGCCGCGCCCACGGTTGCGGCGGAGCCGGCTCTCCGGGTGCAGGTAGGGGATCTTGCCCTTCTCGACGCGCTCGCCCAGCAGGGACAGCAGCGCGGGCAGCACGGTCACCGAACCGACCATGGCGACGGCGACGACCATCAGCGAGGCCAGGCCCATCGCCTCGAACTCGGCGAGACCGGTGAAGAGCATGCCCGCCATCGCCACGCACACCGTGACACCGGAGACGACGATCGCGCGGCCACTGGTCGCTGCGGCGATCCGCAGGGCGGTCTGCGGGTCCCGGCCGGCGGCCCGCTCCTCACGCTCCCGGCGCAGGTAGAACAGGCAGTAGTCGACGCCGACGGCCAGACCCACCAGCAGCATCACGGAGTTCGCGGTGTCGCTCATCGGCATGACGTGGCTGACGACGCCCATCAGGCCCATCGTCGCCATGATCGCGGTGATCGCCAGCAGCACCGGCAGCAGCGCGGCCACCAGCGCGCCGAAGGCGATGAGCAGAATGCCGAGGGCAACCGGCACCGCGGAGTACTCGGCCTTCTTGAAGTCGTCCCCGAACGCCTCGTCGAACGTCTTCATCATGCTGGCGCCGCCGATCTCCTCGATCCGCAGCGACTCGTGCTCCTTCTGCACGCCCTCGACGGCCTTCAGGACCGGCTCCACCCGCTCGGCCGCGGTGTCGGAGTCGCCGGTGATGTCGAACTGCACCAGCGCGCTGCGGCCGTCCTCGGAGATGGTCCGCGTGTCGTACGGCGAGGTGACGTCGGCGACCTTGCCGGTCGCCTCGACGGCCTCGACGACCGCCTCGACGGCCTGCCGGAACTCGGTGTCCGTCGCCTTCAGACCGTCACCCTTCGCCTGGACGAGGACGGTCTCGCTCGCGGGCTCCTCGATCCCGGCGTCCTCAATGATCTTGGCGGCGGTGTGCGTCTCTCCCTTGAGCTGGTCGCTGTCCTTGACGTCGACCCGGCCGGCCGCCGACCCGAGCCCCATCGCCAGGACGACGAACAGCACCCATATGCCGACGGCCGCCCAACGATGCCGGGCACTCCAGCCGCCGGCCCGCGCGGCGATGCCCCGCACCCGCGAATCTCCGTTCCCCATGACGGGCTTTCCCCCTCGAGGTGTGGTGGCGGCCCCCTGCGGCCACCTTTCGCTTCGAAGGTATGGGCCGCATAAAACCATCTCGTCGTGCTGCCCGGTGAAGTCCGGGCCGCCCGGGTCCTCCCCTCGTACGCCGCCGTGTCACCGCTGGGGAGGAGATGGCCCCTTACATCTATTTCGAGGATCTCGGGGATCGTGATCAGGGAAGCGAGGCAGCCGCCCGGCTCCTCGGGCGGCGCTCGCCTTGTCGACATATGTCATTACGCAACCTTGTCGATCAAGTCACAGGGCGCGGGGAGAAGTTGATCCGGGCGCCGCCGATCGACGAGAGTTTCGGACGACCCCAGCCCCCGTGGCCCGGGGTCGCGGCCGTCGTGCCCGCCCCCACGGGGCACGACGGCCGCCCTATCGTGTGCGGATGACGACGACGTACGCGGCGCTGCTGCGCGGCATCAACGTGGGCGGCGCCAGGAAGCTCCCGATGGCCGCCCTGCGCGCCCTCCTCGAGGGCCTCGGCCACGACGACGTGCGCACCTACCTCCAGAGCGGCCAGGCCGTCTTCACCTCCGGCCACGGCGACGAGGACGGTCTCGCCCGGGAGATCACCCGGGCGATCGAGAAGCAGTTCGGCTTCGCCGTCGACGTGATCGTCCGCGACCACGCCTACCTGAAGGCCGTCGCCGAGGCCTGCCCGTTCCCGGCCGCCGACCTGCAGGCGAAGCAGCTGCACGTCACCTACTTCTCCGTCCCTGTCGAGCCGGACCGCTTCGCGGGCATCGACCGGGCCGCCCACCTCCCCGAGGAGTTCCGCCTCGGCGACCGCGCCCTGTACCTGTACGCCCCCGACGGGCTGGGCCGCTCCAAACTCGCCGAGCAGTTGTCCCGGCCCCGGGTGAACAAGAACCTGATCGCCACCACCCGCAACTGGAACACCGTGGTCAAGCTGGTGGAGATGACGCGAGGGGCGACGGAGGGGACTGCCTGAAGGCGCGGCCCAGGGCTCACGTCAGGACATTCGGCCATCCGGGCGGGGGCCCGCGCACAGGTGTGCGAGGCTCGCCCCATGCGCTACATCATCATCGGGGCAGGGGCGGTCGGTGGGACCGTCGGCGGGCGGCTCGCGCAGGCGGGGCAGGAGGTCGTGCTCGTCGCGCGCGGCGCGCACCACGCGGCGCTGCGCGAGGACGGGCTGCGGCTGAGGGTGCCGGAGGGCGAACTGACGTTCCGGCTGCCCGTCGCCGACGGACCCGAGGCGCTCGGCACCCTGCGCGCCGACGACGTCCTGGTCCTCGCGGTCAAGACGCAGGACAGCGAGGCGGCCCTCCAGGCGTGGGGTCCGGCGCCGGTCGAGGGCGGCGGCACGGCGGCCGAGCGGTTGCCGCTGGTCTGCGCGCAGAACGGCGTGGAGAGCCAGCGCCTGGCCCTGCGCCGCTTCCGGCACGTCTACGGCGTCTGCGTCTGGCTGCCCGCCACCCACGTCGAACCCGGCGTCGTCTCCGCCGCCGGCAGCCCCCTCACCGGCGTCCTCCACCTCGGCCGCCACCCGCACGGCACCGACGACACCGTGCGCCGTGTCGCCGCCGACCTGGAGAAGGCGCACTTCGAGGCGCCGGTCGTCCCGGACGTGGCGCGCTGGCAGTACGCCAAACTGCTGTCCAACCTGGGCAACACCCTGGAGGCGGTGAGCGGTCCCGTCGACGGCGAGGAGGCCGCCGCCCTGTACCGGCGGGTGCGGGCCGAGGGGGAGGCCGTACTGCGGGCCGCCGGGATCGCGTACGCCGGCGCCGAGGAGCAGGCGGCCGCCCGGGGCGACAAGGTCACCCTGGTGCCGCTGGAGGGTGTCCGGCGCGGCGGCGGCTCCTCCTGGCAGTCCCTGAGCCGTGGCGCCGGCAGCATCGAGGCCGACCACCTCAACGGCGAGATCGTGCTGCTCGGCCGCCTGCACGGCGTACCGACACCGCTGAACGAGCTGCTGCAACGGCTCGCCAACGCGTTCGCGCGGGAGCGCCGGGCTCCCGGCTCGCTGCCGGTGCGGGAACTGGTCCGGCTGGCCGACGAGGCTGTCGCGTTTGTTCAAGAGCCCTGAGCGCGCCGCTCCTAGCGTGAGGGGCATGAAGTACGACGAGACGCACCGGTACATGTCCGAATGTGCGGCCGAGGCGGCGCGCGTCGCGCGCGGCGTCCCGGCGGCCCGCCTGAACGAACCCACCCACTGCACCGACTGGGACCTGCGCGCCCTGGTCAACCACTGGGTCCTCTACACCTCCCACGGCCTGGAGCACCGCGCCCTGCGCCAGCAGCTCCCCGAGGACCTGGTCGCCCGCGACTTCACCGCCGACCCCGGCTGGCCCGCCGCCTACGCCGCCCAGCTCGACCGCGCGGTCGACGCGTGGGCCGACCCGGAGGTCTGGGAGGGCGAGGTCGACCTCGGGCCCGCTGCGCTGCCGGCCGCCGACCTGGCCGGGATGATCATCAAGGAGATGGCCGTCCACGGCTGGGACGTGGCCGTCACCACCGGTCAGACCTTCCACGTCTCGGACGCCGCCGCCGGCCTCGTCCTCGACGTCGTCGAGCGCCACGCCGACCTCTACCGCCAGTACGACGGCTTCGCCGCCCCGGTAGCGGTCCCGGCCGACGCGCCGGTGTTCGAGCGGGCACTGGCGGCGAGCGGACGGGATCCGCGACTGGGGGCGTGACGGGCGGGATTCGCAACGGGGCGACGGGGGCGTGACGGGCGGGGATGCGCGGCTGGGGGCGTGACGGCCGGGGGGCCGCGGCCGCGGGCGTGACGGGCGGGATTCGCAACGGGGCGACGGAGGCGTGACGGGCGGGGGTCCGGGGCTGGGGCGTGACCGGGCGGGGGTCCGCGGCCGCGGGCGTGACGGGCGGGGACGCGCGGCTGGGGGCGTGACGGGTGAGGCCGCGACGTGCGGCGTTACAGGCGAGGATCCGTGCGGCTGGGGGCGTTGACCGGCGCGCGCCGGCGGTCCCATCCCCCGCCGCTCGTCTCACGCGTCGGCGCGGGTCGCGGGCCGCCCCCGTTGCTCCGCCGTTGTGCGTGCCCAGCCCCGCGACCCCACGAGGGCCGGAGGGACAGGGCGGCCTCAGGCGCCGAGGGCGGCCAGCCGGGGCACGCGGGCCTCGTCGTACCGCTCCAACAGCACCCGCGCCACCTCGGGGGCCGGGCCGAGCACCTCGGCGAGGACGTCCGCGTCGGCCGCGCCGCGCGCGATGCGGTCCGGCAGGAAGCCGGGGGCCAGGACGTAGGGGGCCACCGCCACCCTCGAGCAGCCCATCTCCCGCAGTTCGCGCACCGCGTCCTCGGTGCGCGGAAGGGATGCGGAGGCGAACGCGGGCCGCACGGCGCACCAACCGGTGTGCCACCACTCCCGCGCGATGTCGGCGATCACCGCGATCGCCTCCGGGTCGGAGGACCCCGCCGAGGCCAGCACGACCCCGGTCGAGGACTTGTCGGCGGGCGTCAGCCCCGCCTCGTACAACCGCCGTTCCAGGGCGGTCAGCAGCAGCGGGGACGGGCCCAGGACCTCCGCCTGACGGATCCGCAGCTGCGGCGGCGCGTCCCGCAGGACCGCCGGGATGTCGGCCTTCGCGTGGAAGGCGCGCGTCAGCAGGAGGGGGAGGGCAACGACGTCCCGGACGCCCTCCGCCGCCAGGGACTCCAGCACCCCCTGCACCGAGGGGACGTTGAAGTCGAGGAACCCGGTCTCCACCCGCAGGCCCGGCCGCAGCGACCGCACGCTCCGCACGAGGGCGTGCACGGTCGCGGCGTGCCGCGGGTCACGGCTGCCGTGGGCGATGACGAGGAGAACCGGCCTGGTGCGCATGGGACTCAGCCCTTCACCAGCAGGCCCCGGCCGCGCAGCACGCGCCGCTCCAGCGGGCTGAAGATCAGCAGGTCGATGGCGATGCCGACGAACAGGATCAGGATGATCGCCTCGAACACCATCGCCATGGAGCTGGCGTTGCGGCCGTTCTCCAGCAGGGCGCCCAGCCCGATGCCCAGATCGGGCGACGAGGCGATGATCTCCGCCGCCATGAGCGAGCGCCAGGAGAAGGCCCAGCCCTGCTTCAGCCCGCCCAGGTAGCCGGGGAGCGCGGCCGGGAGCACGATGTGCCAGGCGCCCTTCAGACCGGTCGCGCCCATCGTGCGGCCCGCCCGCAGGAACAGCGGCGGCACCTGGTCGATGCCGGAGACCAGACCGTTGGCGATGGACGGCACCGCGCCGAGCAGGATCACCGCGTACATCATCGAGTTGTTCAGGCCCAGCCAGATCACGGCCGGCGGCACCCACGCCACCGACGGCAGCGACTGCAGTCCGGACAGGATCGGCCCGATGGCCGCGCGCACGAACTTCACCCGGGCGACCAGCAGGCCCAGCGGGGTGCCGATGGCGAGCGCCAGCAGGAAGCCCAGCAGACCGCGCGAGACGCTGGTCCAGATGTAGTCGAGGAGCCTGCCCTCCAGCCACGCTTCCCGGAACTCGCCTCCCACATCGGCCGGCGAGGGCAGCTTGGTCGGATCGTCGACGACTCCGAAGGTGATCAGCGACTGCCAGACCACCAGGACCACCGCGATCGCGATGATCGGCGGCAGGATCTTGTTGGTGAACGTCTGCCGGAACGGCGTACGGGTGACGACGCCGGTCTCCAGGGCGTCCAGGCCCGCCTCCACCGAGGCGACTTTCTGGTCGCCTCCGGCCGGGGCGTCCGTCGTCTTCGTCTCAGTGCTGGCCATGACGGCGGATCTCCCCACGCAGGACTTCGGTGATCTCCAGGGACAGTTCGGCCACGGGCGCGTCCTCGATGCGGCGCGGCTGCGGAATGCCGACCGTCCACTCGCGGGCCACCCGGCCCGGCCGGGAGGACAGCAGGATGACGCGCTGCGCGAGCCGCACCGCCTCCCGCACGTTGTGCGTGACGAACAGCACCGACAGTCCGGTCTCCTCCCAGATCCGGGTCAGTTCGTCGTGCAGCACGTCCCGTGTGATGGCGTCGAGCGCCGCGAACGGCTCGTCCATCAGCAGCAGCCGGGCGTCCTGGGCGAGCGCGCGGGCCATCGCCACCCGCTGGCGCATACCGCCGGACAGCTCGTGCACCCGCTTGCCGTAGGAGCCCTTCAGCCGGACCAGTTCGAGGAGTTCCTCGGCGCGGTCGCGGCGTTCGTTCTTCGGTACTCCGCCGAGCTTCAGGGCGAGCTCGATGTTCTTGCCCGCGGTCAGCCACGGGAACAGGGCGTGCTCCTGGAACATCAGAGCCGGACGCCCGTCGGTGCTGATGGAGCCGGCGGTGGGCCGGTCGAGCCCCGCCACCAGGTTCAGCAGCGTCGACTTGCCGCAGCCGGAGGCCCCCAGCAGGGTGACGAACTCGCCCGGCGCGACATCGAGGCTGATGTCGTCCAGGACGAGCTGCTGCCCTGCGGGCCCGGCGAAGGACTTCGATACGTGGTCGATGCGGGCGGCGTACTCCACCGACTCGGCGCTGTCCGCCTTGGCGAGGGTCGTGGCCATGGTCGTCACCTCCTGGGATCTCTTCCGACTTCGGGGTTACTCGGCGCCGAGACCGGCGTCGTCGACGGTGCTCTCACCCTCGGCCGCGAGGACCTTGTTCAGGAGCGTGAGGTCGTAGATGCCCTTCAGCAGCGGGTCCTCCAGCAGACCTGCCTCGACCGCGTGCCGCGCCTCGGTGTCGAGGGTGGCGGCCAGCGGGTCGTCGGTGAACCGGATCGACGTCCACGCCGGGTCCAGCACCTCCGCGGGCAGTTCCTTGCCGGAGTCCGCCTTCAGCTGGGCGTTCGCCGCGGCCTTCGCCGCCTCCGGGTCGGCGTTGATCCACTTGTTGGTCTCGACCGACGCCTTCAGCACCGCCTCGACCGCCTCGGGGTGCTCCTCCAGGAAGTCCTGCCGCACGATGATGTTCGTGATCACGAACTTCCCGTCCGGCCACAGCGTCGCCTCGTCGAGGAGCACCTTCGCGCCCTCGGCGACCAGCTTGGACGCGGTCGGCTCCGGCACCCACGCGCCGTCGATGGAGCCGGACCGGTAGGCGTCCGGGGTGACCTTGTTGTCGGTGCGGACGACCGACACGTCGCCCTTGCCGCTCTCCGCGTCGACCTTCCAGCCCTGCTCCGCCACCCAGTTGAGGAAGGCCACGTCCTGCGTGTTGCCGAGCTGCGGGGTCGCGATCCTCTTGCCCTTGACGTCCTTCAGGGACGTGATCCTGTCGGGGTTCACGACGAGCTTCACCCCGCCGGACGCCGAACCGCCGATGATCCGCAGGTTCTTGCCCTCGGCCCTGGTGTAGCCGTTGATCGCCGGGGACGGGCCGATCCAGCCGATGTCGATGGAACCCGAGTTCAGGGCCTCGATCTCGGACGGTCCGGCGTTGAAGCTCTGGTACTTGGCCTGGGTGGCGCCGAGCGCCTTCTGGAAGAAGCCCTTGTTCACGCCGACGAGGGCGGTCCCGTGGGTCAGGTTGGCGAAGTAGCCGATCTTCACGGAGTCGAGACCGTCGATCTTCTCCGCCCCGGCCGCGACCTTCTGGGCGGATGCGGTGTCGTCCGCCTGGGAGCCGTACCCGCAGGCGGCGAGGATCAGCAGCGGGAGCGCGGCCAGCACCGCGAAGGCGCGGCGCAGGCTCGATGAGGCAGGCACGGGAGGTGTTCCTCTCGGTGGCCCGGCGGTCACGGTCTCTCAGGTCGTGGCCGGGAGGTCGGCAGGTCGTCGCTTGCGGCGGTGGGGGGTGCGGGCGCGCGGGCAGTGCGCGTACGTCACCGCCCACATCGCGCGACCCCGCCCTGCCCGCTGCCGCGGGCGCCGCTGCCGACGCGGCCGCCCTCCTTCGCGAACGTCGAGAAGTAGTCGGTGGAGTTCATCCTCAGAAGTCCCACCCGTCGTCCTCGGAGTGGTCCTTGACCGGCTCAGGGGAGGCGAACGACTCGCCCACCATGCCCGCGGTGAGCGTGGTGCCGTCGCTGGGGTCGATCAGGATGAACGAGCCCGTACGGCGCGAGTCGGCGTAGGAGTCGACCGGCAGCGGCTCCGCGGTGCGGATCTTCACCCGGCCGATGTCGTTGGCGACGAGCTGTCCCGGGTGCGGGTGCAGGGACAGGTCGTCGAGCGTGAGGCGCGACGGGATGTCCTTGACGATCGCCTTGACCGTGCGGGTGCCGTGCTTGAGCAGCACCCGGTGGCCGACGGTCAGCGGCTGGTCGGCGACGTGGCACACGGTGGCCTCCACGTCCTGCGTGGTGGCCGGCGCGTCCTTGCTCGGCACGATCAGGTCGCCGCGCGAGACGTCGATGTCGTCCGCCAGCAGCACGGTCACCGACTGCGTCGTCCACGCCACGTCGACCGGCTCGCCCAGCAGGTCGATCCCGGCGATCGTCGACGTCCGCCCGGACGGCAGGACGGTGACCGCCTCGCCGACGCGGAAGGTGCCGGCGGCGATCTGGCCCGCGTAGCCGCGGTAGTCGGGGTGCTCGGCGGTCTGCGGCCGGATCACGTACTGCACGGGCAGCCGGGCGTGGCAGTGCGCCAGGTCGTGGCTGACCGGGACGGTCTCCAGGTGCTCCAGGACGGTCGGGCCGCCGTACCAGTCCATGTGGGCGGACGGCTCCACCACGTTGTCCCCGGCGAGCGCCGAGATCGGGATCGCGGTGACCTCCGGCACGCCCAGTTCGGTGGCGTACGCCGTGAACTCCTGGGCGATCGCGGCGAACACGGACTCCTGGTAGTCGACCAGGTCCATCTTGTTCACGGCGAGCACGACGTGCGGGACGCGCAGCAGGGCGGCGATCGCCGCGTGCCGGCGGGTCTGCTCGACGACGCCGTTGCGGGCGTCGACCAGGATCACCGTCAGCTCGGCCGTGGAGGCGCCCGTCACCATGTTGCGGGTGTACTGCACGTGGCCGGGCGTGTCGGCGAGGATGAACCGGCGCCGGGGCGTGGCGAAGTAGCGGTAGGCCACGTCGATGGTGATGCCCTGCTCGCGTTCGGCCCGCAGGCCGTCGGTGAGCAGTGCCAGGTCGGGGCCTTCCGCGCCGCGGCTGGCGGAGGCGCGCTCCACGGCCTCCAGCTGGTCGGTGAGGATCGACTTGGAGTCGTGCAGCAGCCGTCCGACGAGCGTGGACTTGCCGTCGTCGACGGAGCCGGCGGTGGCGAACCGCAGCAGGGTCGTGGCCGAGAGCTCCTCGGTCGTGGTCGTGCTCATGCTTAGAAGTACCCTTCGCGCTTGCGGTCTTCCATCGCGGCCTCGGAGAGCTTGTCGTCGGCGCGGGTGGCGCCGCGCTCGGTCAGCCGGGACGCGGCGATCTCGGCGATGACCTGCTCCAGCGTCACCGCGTCGGAGTCGACGGCACCGGTGCAGGACATGTCACCTACGGTCCGGTAGCGGACGAGCCGCTTCTCGACGGTCTCGCCGTCCTTGGGGCCGCCCCACTCACCGCCGGTCAGCCACATGCCGTTGCGGCTGAACACCTCCCGCTCGTGCGCGAAGTAGATCTCCGGGAGCTCGATGCCCTCGCGGGCGATGTACTGCCAGACGTCCAGCTCGGTCCAGTTGGACAGCGGGAACACACGGACGTGCTCGCCGGGCGCGTGCCGCCCGTTGTACAGGTTCCACAGCTCGGGACGCTGACGGCGCGGGTCCCACTGGGAGAACTCGTCCCTGAGCGAGAACACCCGCTCCTTCGCCCGGGCCTTCTCCTCGTCGCGGCGGCCGCCGCCGAAGACCGCGTCGAACCTCTCCGACTGGATCTTCTCCGTCAGCGGCAGGGTCTGCAGCGGGTTGCGGGTTCCGTCCGGACGCTCCTTCAGCACACCCCGGTCGATGTAGTCCTGCACCGAGGCGACGTGCAGCCGCAGGTTGTGCCGGGCCACCGTGCGGTCGCGGTACTCGATGACCTCCGGGAAGTTGTGCCCGGTGTCCACGTGCAGCAGCGAGAAGGGCACCGGCGCCGGCGCGAACGCCTTCAGCGCCAGGTGCAGCATGACGATCGAGTCCTTGCCGCCGGAGAACAGGATCACCGGGTTCTCGAACTCGCCCGCCACCTCGCGGAAGATGTGCACCGCCTCCGACTCCAGGGAGTCGAGGTGGCTGAGGGCGTACGGGCTCGTCGTGCCCTCTCCGGCCTTGACGACGGTCGTCACACCAGTCCCCTTTCGCTGAGCAGCGCGTACACCGACGCCGCGGACTCCTGCACGGTCTGGTCCTGCGACTCGATCCGCAGATCCGGCGACTCGGGCGCCTCGTACGGGTCGTCGACGCCGGTCAGGCCGGTCAGCTCGCCCGCCGCCTGCTTGGCGTACAGGCCCTTGACGTCCCGCTCGCTGCACACCTCGACCGGGGTCGCCACGTGCACCTCCAGGTACGCCGTCCCGCTCGCCTCGTGCCGCTTGCGGACCGCGTCGCGGCTGTCGGCGTACGGCGCGATCACCGGCACCAGCGCCTTGACGCCGTTGCGGGCGAGCAGGTCGGCGAGGAAGCCGATGCGCTGGACGTTGGTGTGCCGGTCCTCGCGGCTGAAGCCGAGGCCCGCCGAGATGAACTCGCGGATCTCGTCGCCGTCGAGCACCTCGACGAGGTGGCCCTCCTCGCGCAGCCGGCCGGCCAGCTCGTACGCGATGGTGGTCTTGCCGGCACTCGGCAGACCCGTGAGCCATACGGTGGCTCCGGTCGTCACGTGATTCTCCTGGGTCGCAGTGATCGCATCGGTAACAACATCAGTAACAGCCGGAGCTGTGGACGTCGTGTGAGCGGCGGTGGTCCTCGTCATCCGTGCAGCCCGCACTCGGTCTTCGCCCGGCCCGCCCAGCGGCCGGCGCGCGCGTCCTCGCCCTCCAGGACCCGGCGGGTGCAGGGGGCGCAGCCGACGGAGGTGTAGCCGTCCATCAGCAGGGGGTTGGTGAGGACGCCGTGCTCGGCGACGTAGGCGTCCACGTCGTCCTGGGTCCAGCGCGCGATCGGGGAGATCTTGACCTTCTGCCGCTTCTCGTCCCAGCCGACGACCGGGGTGTTCGCCCGGGTCGGGGACTCGTCGCGGCGCAGCCCGGTCGCCCACGCCCGGTAGCCCTTGAGGCCCTCCTCCAGTGGCTGCACCTTGCGGAGTTTGCAGCACAGGTCGGGATCGCGGTCGTGCAGCTTCGGCCCGTACTCGGCGTCCTGCTCGGCCACCGTCCGGCGCGGGGTGAGGGTGATGACGTTGACGTCCATCACGGCCTCGACGGCGTCGCGGGTGCCGATCGTCTCGGGGAAGTGGTAGCCGGTGTCGAGGAACACCACGTCCACGCCCTTCATGACGCGCGACGCCAGGTGCGCGACCACCGCGTCCTCCATGGAGGAGGTCACGCAGAACTCCCGGCCGAAGGTGTCCACGGCCCACTGGAGGATCTCGAGTGCGGAGGCGTCCTCCAGGTCGCGTCCCGCCTGCTCGGCGAGCGCCTTCAACTCCTCGGTGCCGCGGTCTTGCTGAACCGCCGTCATATCCGGTCCCCTCCCGTGTCGGTGCGCTGAACGCCCCGGGCCAGCAGCCCGAGGAACTTCAGCCGGAATGCGCGGTTGCACGCACCGCATTCCCAGGCGCCGTGACCCTCCTCGCTCGGCCGGAGGTCCTCGTCGCCGCAGTACGGGCAGTAGAAGGGCGCCGCCCGCTCGCTCATGAGAGGGCCTCCTCACTCGCGCGGGCCGCCCAGGTGGCGAACCGCTCGCCGTCCTCGCGCTCCGCCTGGAACCGCTTCAGGACGCGCTCGACGTAGTCCGGGAGCTCCTCGGAGGTCACCTTCAGACCACGGACCTTGCGGCCGAAGCCGGCGTCCAGGCCGAGCGCGCCGCCCAGGTGCACCTGGTAGCCCTCGACCTGCTCGCCCTTGTCGTTGAGGACGAGCTGGCCCTTGAGACCGATGTCCGCCACCTGGATACGGGCGCAGGCGTTCGGGCAGCCGTTGAGGTTGATGGTGAGGGGCTCGTCGAAGTCCGGCAGACGGCGCTCCAGTTCGTCGATCAGCTGCGCGCCGCGCTGCTTGGTCTCGACGATGGCGAGCTTGCAGAACTCGATGCCGGTGCACGCCATGGTGCCGCGCCGGAACGAGGACGGCCGGGCGGTGAGGTCGAGCGCCTCCAGGCCCTCGACGAGCGAGTCGACCTGGCCCTCCTCGACGTCGAGGACGATCATCTTCTGCTCGACGGTGGTGCGCACCCGGCCCGAGCCGTGGGCCTCCGCCAGGTCGGCGATCTTGGTGAGCGTGGCGCCGTCGACGCGTCCCACCCGCGGGGCGAAACCGACGTAGAAGCGTCCGTCCTTCTGCCGGTGCACGCCGATGTGGTCGCGCCACTGCTGGACCGGCTGCTCGGGGGCGGGTCCGTCGACCAGCTTGCGGCCCAGGTACTCGTCCTCCAGCACCTGCCGGAACTTCTCCGCACCCCAGTCGGCGACGAGGAACTTCAGCCGGGCGCGGTTGCGCAGCCGGCGGTAGCCGTAGTCGCGGAAGATCGAGATGACGCCCTCGTAGACGTCCGGGACCTCGTCGATCGGCACCCAGGTGCCCAGCCGCACGCCCAGCTTGGGGTTGGTGGACAGACCGCCGCCGACCCACACGTCGAAGCCCGGGCCGTGCTCGGGGTGCACGACGCCGACGAACGCGACGTCGTTGATCTCGTGCACCACGTCCAGCAGCGGCGACCCCGAGATGGCCGTCTTGAACTTGCGGGGGAGGTTGGAGTACGCCGGGTTGTTCAGGACCCGGCGCTTCATCTCCTCCAGCGCGGGGGTGGCGTCGATGATCTCGTCCTCGGCGATGCCGGCGACGGGCGAGCCGATCATCACGCGCGGGGTGTCGCCGCAGGCCGTGACCGTCGACAGGCCGACACCCTCCAGCCGCTCCCAGATCGCGGGCACGTCCTCGATGCGGATCCAGTGGTACTGGACGTTCTGCCGGTCGGTGATGTCGGCGGTGCCGCGCGCGAACTCCTGCGAGATCTCGCCGATGACCCGCAGCTGCCGCGTGGTCAGCGCCCCGCCGTCGATGCGGACGCGCAGCATGAAGTACTCGTCGTCGAGCTCCTCCGGCTCCAGGATCGCGGTCTTGCCGCCGTCGATCCCGGGCTTGCGCTGGGTGTACAGGCCCCACCAGCGCATCCGGCCGCGCAGGTCGTTGGGGTCGATCGAGTCGAAGCCCCGCTTGGAGTAGATCGTCTCAATGCGTGTCCGCACATTGAGACCGTCGTCGTCCTTCTTGAACTGTTCGTTGCCGTTGAGCGGGGTGAAGTGACCCGCGGCCCACTGACCCTCGCCGCGGTGACGGCTCACCTTGCGGCGGGGCGCGGAGGCGGCAGGGTTCTGCGGGGTGGCGGCCATGGTGAATACGTCCTTCGGGACAGCGACGGGGGAGGCTCTGACCTGCGCGTACGCGCGCGCAGGCATGCCTGCGCGTCATTGCGCAGGGGGACTGGAAGGGACTGTCGGCGGTGCTGCTCCGTGGCCCGCGGCCACTGATGGACGCAGCGTCAGCGCGCCGGACAGATGGCGCTGGACATGCGGCCGAGGTCGACGTGCCGCCGACTCACCAAGGCAATTCCAGTTCCAGACATGACGGAAGCGTGTCATGGCGATCTGGACACAGTCCAGCTTCATCCGTCATGTGGACACCCTTGTCCCGAAGAATGAGACAAGGGTGTTGTCGGTCACATGAGCTGCGCGTTCTCTTGTCCGCGCAGGTCAGAGGCGGTATGTCAGGCGGAGTGCGCGCCCGGCCAGGGCCCCGGGGTGGGCACCTCGGCCTCCTCCTCCACCTTCGTGTCGAACAGCTTGAAACCACGGCGCAGATAGTTGTCCATGGCGTACTCGCCGTCCTTGCTGCACGTGTGCAGCCACACCCGCTTGGTCTGCGACAGCGCCGGCCAGCGGTCCGCGAGATCCCAGGCGCGGGCGACACCGTACGACAGCAGGTGCCCGCCGATCCGCCGCCCCCGGAACGCCGGAATCAGGCCGAAGTAGACGATCTCCACGACCCCGTCGTCCTGCGGGTCGAGCTCCACGTACCCGGCCGGGGTGCCCCGGTCGTACGCCACCCACGTCTCCACGCCCGGACGCCCCAGATGCTCCTCCCAGCGTGCGTAGCTCCAGCCCAGCCGGTCCACCCAGCGGATGTCACCGCCCACCGAGGCGTACAGGAAGCGGCTGAACTCCGGCGAGGGCACCTCGGAGCGGACGATCCGGACGTCGCCCTCGGGCGCGGCCGCCGGCAGGAGGTCGCCCGGCGCGGTCTGCTCCAGGGACCACGTGGTCACGGGGATGTTGGTCATGCTCGCCAGGGAATCATCTACTCCGCTGATCTGTCGATCGCGGCCAAGGGCAGCGAGAACAGCACACGGCCGGACTGCGTCCACACCTCACCGGTCGCCGCCCAGTAGGAGAGGGACTCCGTGCCGGGACTCCAGCAGCCGTACGCGCCGTCGGAGCCGCACGTCACGGCCCGCGCACCGTCCGCATCCTGCCGCCACAGCCTTCCCCGCCTCTCGTCCCCGGCGGCCCCCTGCGTCAGGTACCAGGCGTCCTCGTGCGCCAGCACACCCCGCACCCCGGTCGCCTCCGTCCGGTACGCCTCGATCGCCCCGACCCGCCCGGCGGCGTCCGCGGCGAGGAAACCGGCACGGCCGGGCGCCGTGTCGAAGGCGTACCGCCACAGCCGGGCACCCCGGTCCCCGCCGTCGAGGGTCCACTCCCCGGCCACCAGGGTGTCGGGAGCGGTGCTGCGGTCGACGGAGACACCCGTCGGGTGCGGCGCGTCCGGCCCGCCGCCCAGCCGGTAGGAGGCGATCGCCGGCAGGACGTACCGGGCGCCGTGCGCCGACCAGCCGCCCGGCACCCGGCCGACCGCCTCACCGATCACCGTCGCCCGCTGGACACGGTTCACGTCGTAGACGTACAGCGCGGTCCGCCCGCCCTCGTCGGCCGTGACCAGCAGCTTGTCCTGGTACCAGGCCATGCCCGACACGGGGGAGACCAGCCCCCGGTAGTCGCGGCCCCCGTCCACCGGCACGGCGAGCAACGCCCAGGTGTAGGTGAGCCGCTCCAGGTCGCCCGCGTCGACGAACGCCACCCGGGCCGGACCCCGGCCCGCGGCCGGACCGCCGCCGCCGCGCGACCAGCCGGACAGGATCACCCGATGGGCGCCCCACAGCCCGTCGTCGTCCGCGTCACCCGAAGTGGTGACCGCGCCCGGCTGCCACCCCTCGGTGTCGGCGCCGTTCCAGCAGTACGCCCGCGAGGCGGCCGGCGAGACGGGCAGCGCCCACCGCTCCTCGTCCGTGCAGTGCGCCCCGTCGCGCAGGGTGCGGTCCGCGCCGGCGAGCACCGCGCCGACCCCCACCGGCGGACCCATCTCCGCGGCGAGCCGGTCCAGAGCGGCCTGCGGCACCAGGTGCTCCGACAACCGCAGCGCCTCCCTGTCGGCGGAGGCGGTCAGCGGCTTCACCGCCCCCGGACCGTCCGTGACCGTGGCCTGAGAAGCACTGATCATGGTCGCCGCGGCGGTGAGCGCGAGCGCGGTACCGGTCAGGAACGCGCGCACCGCCCTGCCCCGTCGGCGCCTGCGATGTCGGCCACGATGCTTCATTCGTCCTCCCGAGGCGGGCCAACTGCGCCTGACGATCCGTACGTTGACCGAGGAGCAGGTGGGGTGACCCTCAGGGGATGCTACGGCAGTCCGCGCGAACCCGGGACGAAGACCTCGCAGTTGTACGGAACACGCCGTGACGTACGGCGCTACACGGCACGAAAGGGATGACCCGACCGCCCTACGGTACGGAATCCGTCGTCCGCGCCCCGGCCACCGCAGGCGCGACCGAGTGCGGCAACAGATCCCTCGGATCGTCCGGAAGGAGCACCTCCACCTCCGCATCCTCCCGGAACCGGTACGGGCGATGCTCCAAAAGCCCCCCGAGGTACCGCCGCACCCGCGACATCTCCGCCCGCACCGTCACCGTCCGCCCCCCGTCACCGAACACGTCCCCCGCCAGCCCCGCCGCACTGCGCCCACCCCGGTGCACCGCCAGCAGATACAGCAACTCCGCGTGCCGCGGACTGAGTTCGTGCGACCACGACCCCGCCCCACCGGACACCGCCACCGACCAGCGGCGCGGCCGCGTCAGATCCAGCACGATCCGCGTCCCCCCGGACGCCATCGGCTCCGCCGCCCCCTCCGACACCCGCACCAGCCAGCCACCCGCCAACGGCTCCAGCGAGCACAACCCCAGCGCCGGCAGCCACCGGCGCCCCGGCGAAGGCGACTTCGGCAACGCGATCCGGTTCACGTACGGCATCCCCGTCACCGCCGCCGTCCACCCGTACGCGTCCACCACCGCCGCCCGGCCACCGAACCGCGCGAGCACCGGCGCCGCCACCGCACGCAACCGCTCCAGCGACCCCAGATGCAGCTCCCGCAGCCGCGCCTCGGCCAGCTTCGCCACCGAGTCGACCCAGGCCAGCGTCGCCGGATGCATCGTCTCCAACGGCCCGCTCACATCCACCACACCCAGCAGCCGGCCGTCACGCGGATCCGAGATCGGAGCACCCGCACACGTCCACGTCGCGTGCGAACGCACGAAATGCTCGGCCGCGAACACCTGCACCGGCCGGCGCACCACCGCCGGAGTCCCCACACCGTTCGTGCCGACGACGTCCTCCCCCCAGTCCGCGCCCAGCTCGAAACCCAGCCCGTCGGCCTTCCGCAGCACCGGGGAACAGCCCTCCCGCCACAGCACCCGGCCCTCCTCGTCGGCGACCACCATGATGTGATGGGCGACGTCCGCCACCGACAGCAACCCCTCACGCAACACCGGCAGCACCTCCCGCAGCGGCGACTCCTCCCGCCGCCGCCGCACCTCCTCGGCACTCAGCAACCCCGCCCTGACATCGTGATCCGGATCCACGCCGCTGCGCAGCATCCGCTCCCACGACTGCTCGATCACCGGACGCGGCGCGATCCGCGCCCGCTGCCCGGCCAGCCTCGCCTCCCGCACCTCACTGAGCATCCGCGCCGCCCGCGCGGCGTCGACGGCCGCGAGCCGCGGCACGTTCATCGGCGACTTCGCCACTGGGGCCTCCCGCAGGACACACGCACAGAACCGGATGTCAAGCTCCCGACCCGACTGTTTCCGGTCTTACCGAGGGACCCATCTTGCCGTCCACGCAGCACGGAGGGGCACACTCCGGACACCGAGTCCAACACGTTGCAACCCCCTGCAACCCTGGCCAACATCCACCCGATGTTTGAAACTTGTCCCACGCCGTCCCGAGCGGCGTTACTGGCCTCGCAGGGCCATTGCGGCGGGGGTGGTGCCGTGTCGGCGCAGCACCACCCCCGCACCCGCCCCGCCCAGGTCAGGCCACCGGCCGGGCCCGCTCCACGAGCGCCCCGAGATCCAGACTGCGCGGCAACGTCCCGAACGTCGCCCCCCAGTCCCCGCCCAACCGCGACGCACAGAACGCGTCGGCGACCTCCGGCGGCGCGAAACGGACCAGCAACGACCCCTGCAGCACCAGCGCGAACCGCTCCGCCAGCCGCCGCGCCCTCGCCTCAGCACCCTCCAGGTCGGCCAGATCCGTCAGCAGATCCTTGATCGCCGCGTCCAGCCGGTGATCCGCACCCCGCGCCCGCCCCACCTCCAGCAGACACGCGTTCAGCGCCTGCGGCTCCCGCCGCAACGCCCGCAGCAGATCCAGCGCCTGCACACTGCCCGCACCCTCCCAGACCGAGTTCAACGGCGACTCCCGCACCAGCCGCGGCATCCCCGACTCCTCCACGTACCCGTTGCCCCCCAGACACTCCGCCGCCTCCACCACCACCGGCGCACAACGCTTGGTCACCCAGTACTTCGCCGCCGGCACCGCCACCCGCAGCAGCGCCCGCTCCTGCTCACCACCGTCGTCATAAGCCGCCGCCAGCCGCAGCCCCAGCGCCGTCGCCGCCTCCGACTCCAGCGCGAGATCGGCGAGGACGTTCCGCATCAACGGCTTGTCGAGCAGCTTCCCGCCGAACGCCTCCCGGTACGCACAGTGATGCGCCGCCTGCGCCACGGCCGCCCGCATCAGCCCCGCCGAACCCAGCACACAGTCCAACCGGGTCGCCGCGACCATCCCGATGATGGTCCGCACCCCACGCCCCTCCTCACCCACGCGGCGCGCCCACGTCCCGTCGAACTCCACCTCCGCCGACGCGTTCGACCGGTTGCCCAGCTTGTCCTTCAACCGCTGCAACCGGAACACGTTCCGCGTGCCGTCCTCCAGCACCCGCGGCACCAGGAAACAGGTCAGCCCCTCCGGCGCCTGCGCCAGCACCAGGAACGCGTCCGACATCGGCGCCGAACAGAACCACTTGTGCCCCGTCAGCTCGTACGTCCCCTCCTGCGCCAGCGGCCGCGCCGACGTCGTGTTCGCCCGGACGTCACTGCCGCCCTGCTTCTCCGTCATCCCCATCCCGAACAGCACCCCCGCCTTCAGGTGGGCGGGCCGCATCTCGCGCTCGTAGATCGTCGACGTCAGCCGCGGCTCCCACTCGGCGGCCAGCGCCGGATCCGCCCGCAGCGCCGGCACCGCCGCATGGGTCATCGACAACGGACACCCGTTGCCCGCCTCCACCTGCGTCCACACCACGAACCCCGCCGCCCGCCGCACATGCCCGCCCGGCCGCACCCACGCCGCCGTCAGCCCCGCCCCCACACCCTTGCCCAGCAGCCGGTGCCAGGCCGGATGGAACTCGACCTCGTCGACCCGATGGCCGTAGCGGTCGTGCGTGTGCAGGACCGGCGGATACGCGTTCGCCTGGATCGCCCACTCGTGGAGCTGCGCCGACCCGGCCGCCCTGCCCAGCGCGGACAGCTCACTGCGCGCCTCCTCCAGCAGCCCCGGATCGAGATGCCGTTCCACGGCGTCCACCAGGGCCCGGTCGGCGCCGTAGACGTCGTACCCGAGCAGGGGAGGGGGCTGGTTGGTCACGGTGTGCGTGCTGCCTGCCATACCGCGAACGTACCCCCGGGCGCGCCGCTCATGACCACCGGACACGACACGGCCCGCCCCGACGCGCCCCGCGCCCACGGCCGACCATGACGGCACGCCCCACCGAGGTGAGCCGAGCCTCACACGGCGGATACCGTTAGGACGTGCAGCCAGCAAGTCAGTCATCCGAGCGATTCGAGGGCCCCACCGGGCGTCTCCACCGCGCGCGTGCCCTCTACCGCAACGTCTCCAAGCGCAGGACCGCCTGGCTGCTCCTGAAGGACACCGTCAACTCCTGCATCGAGTACCGCATCCTCGGCCTCGCCGCCGAGGCCGCCTTCTTCACCCTGCTGTCCGTGCCGCCCCTGCTCCTCAGCCTCATCGGCCTGCTCGGCTACGTCGACGACTGGACCGGCACCGACACCATCAGCAGCCTCGAGACCAACCTCCTCGAGGCCTCCCGCACCGTCCTCTCCGACAAGGGCGTCGCACAGATCGCCCAGCCCATCCTCGACGACGTCATGAAGGGCGGCCGCCCCGACGTCATCTCCATCGGCTTCCTCTTCGCCGTCTGGTCGGGCTCCCGCGCCGTCAACGTCTTCATAGACACCATCACCGTCATGTACGGCCTCGACGGCGTCCGCGGCATCGTCAAGACCCGCCTGGTCGCGTTCCTGCTGTTCATCGCGGCCCTGCTGATCGGATCCGTCGCCCTGCCGCTGATGGTCGCCGGCCCCGACGCCGTCGTACGGATCGTGCCCTGGTCGGCGACGGTCGTCCAGGTCCTGTACTGGCCGGTCGTCATCGTCCTGTCGATCGCCTTCCTGACCACCCTCTACCACGTGTCCGTCCCCGTCCGCTCCCCGTGGATCGAGGACGTCCCCGGCGCCCTGGTCGCCCTCGCGATGTGGGTGCTCGGCAGCTTCCTCCTGCGCATCTACCTGCAGAACACCATCGAGGGCGCCACCATCTACGGCTCCCTCGCCGCCGCCGTCGCCGTCCTGCTGTGGATCGGCGTCTCCGCGTTCGCCGTCCTCGTCGGAGCCGCCGTGAACGCCGCCATCGACCGCGTCTGGCCCGCCGCCGCCACCGCCGCGGCCCGCGCCGCCAACGAACGGCTGCGCCAGGAGGAGGCCGCCGAGTACGTCGCCCGTCTGGCCGCGGCCCGCGCCCACGAGGACCCCGACGACCCCGACATGCCGTCCGAGTTCCCCGAACGCTGGTCCCGCTTCCTGCCCCCCGAGGACGTCACCGGCCGACTGCGCACCCACGCCAAGACCTCCCCCAAGAGCAACGCCAACGGCACCGGCGAGGAAACCCCACCCGGCGACACCTGACCGCCGACGCCCAGGTCACGCCCAGGTCCCCGCCCCGGCCGCCTCCCTCGCGAACGCCGCGAAGTCGCGCGGCGCACGGCCGAGGACCTGGCGCACACCGTCCGACAGGCGGGCGTTCCGGCCGTCGAGCAGCTCCTCGAACAACTCCACGAGGAAGCCGGCCTCCGCGTCCGGCACCCCGAACCCCGTCAGACGCTCCCGGTACTCCCGGGCCGGCACGCACCGGTACGACAGCTCCCGCCCGGCCGCCGCTCCGACCTCCGCCACCGCCTCGCCCCACGTCAGCAGCCGCGGCCCGGTCACGTCGATCTCCCGCCCCACATACCGCCCGCCCGACACCAGCGCCGCCACCACCACGTCCGCGATGTCCCGCACGTCGACGAACGGCTCCCGCAGACCCTCGGCGGCCGGGAACACCAGCCCCCCGCCCAGCCGCAGCTCCTCCACCAGCGGACCCTCACTGAAGTTCTGCGCGAACCACGCGGCCCGCACGACCGTCCACTCGGCGCCCGACCCCCGCAACGCCTCCTCCGCCGGACGCGCCCGCTCCTCACCCCGCGCCGACAGCAGCACCAGCCGCCGCACCCCGAGCGAGACCGCCTCCCGCGCCACCCCACCGACCGCACCGGCCGCCTCGGGAGAACCGATGTCCGTCGGATACGCCAGGTAGGCCGCGTCCGCGCCCGCCAGCACCCCCGCCCACGTCGAACGCTCCCGCCAGTCGAAGCCCGTGGCCCGCGACGCCTCCCGCACCGCGAGCCCCGCGGCCCGCGCCGCCCGCGCCACACGCCCGCCCGTACGGCCGGTCGCGCCGGTCACCACCACGGTCATGTCCCGCGCCGTGTCCTGCGCCGCGTCCCGTGCCGTGTTCTGTGCCGTGTTCTGTGCCGCGTCGTGTGTCGCGTTCTGTGCCTTGTTCTGTGTCATGCCACCAGTCAACTGCCGCACACGGCAACGGCCCATCGCCGAACGGCTCATTCCCATAAGCACGCGTCTACGCTGACCGCATGGACGCACTCGCAGGCCTGCTGGAGGGTCCACGCGCCCGTGGCGCCCTCATGATCCGCGCGTGTTTCGACCCCCCGTGGGCGGTACGCGTCGAGGACCGCGCCCCCCTCACGGTGATGCTGGTGGCACGCGGCGAGGCATGGGTCGTACCCGACGAAGGGGAACGGATCCGGCTCGCCGCCGGCGACCTCGCCATCGCACGCGGCCCCGGCGCCTACACCTGCGCCGACGACCCAACCACCACCCCCCAGGCGCTCATCCTCCCGGAAGGGAAGTGCGCCTACCCCGACGGACGGCCCCTGAACGGATCCATGGACCTCGGCGTACGCGCCTGGGGCGACCGCCTCGACGGCTCCACCGTCGTGCTCATCGGGACGTACATGATGGACGGCGAGATCAGCGGCCGGCTGCTGGACGCGCTGCCACCGCTGCTCTCCCTCACCTCCGACGTGTGGCAGTGCCCGCTCACCCCCCTCCTCACGGAGGAGATCGGACGCGACGAACCCGGCCAGGAGGTCGTCCTGGACCGGCTCCTCGACCTGCTCGTCATCGCCGCCCTGCGGGCCTGGTTCTCCCGGCCCGACGCCGAGGCGCCCGCCTGGTACCGGGCGATGGCCGACCCCGTCGTGGGCCGCGTCCTGCGCCTCGTCCAGGACGACCCCGCCCACCCCTGGACCGTCGCCACCCTCGCCGCGAAGGCGGGCGTCTCCCGGGCCGGCCTCGCCCGCCGCTTCACCGAACTCGTCGGCGAACCCCCGATGACCTACCTCACGGGCTGGCGCCTCGCCCTCGCCGCCGACCGGCTGCGCGACACCGACGACACCATCGCCGCCATCGCCCGCCAGGTCGGCTACGGCAGCGCCTTCGCACTCTCCAGCGCCTTCAAGCGGGTGTACGGCATCAGCCCCCAGGAACACCGCACCCGAGCCGCATAGAAGCCCGAGCTCCACAGAAGCCCCGAGCCGCACAGAGGCCCCGAGCCGCACAGAGGCCCCGAGCCGCACAGAAGCCCCGCCGCCCCCCCGGCCACGGCGGCGTAGCCTGGCGTACGTGTACGAGGAACGCCCCTCCCGGCTGACCGGCGCGGTGGTGTGGACCAACACCCCGGCCGGCACCGGCGCCCGTCCCGTCCTCCCCGACGGCTGCATGGACCTGCTGTGGAACCAGGGCAGACTGCTCGTCGCCGGCCCCGACACCCGCGCCCACACCCCCGACGGCGCGCCCACCCCCTGGGCCGGCCTGCGCTTCTACCCCGGCACCGCGCCGGCCTTCTTCGGCGTCCCCGCCCACGAACTGCGCGACCGGCGCGTGGAGTTGACCGAACTGTGGCCCACCGCCCGGGTACGGCGCCTGCGCGCCCGCGTCGAGGCCGCCGCACACCCCGCCACGGGCCTGGAGGAACTGGCGCTGGAACACACGGCCCGGCAGGGCGCGACCCCGCCCGACCCCGAACTGCGCCGCCTGGTCGCCGCCCTCGCCGCGGGCCGCCCCGTCGCCGCGGCCGCCGACGAACTGGGCCTCGGCGCACGCCGGCTGCACCGCCGCTCCCTCGCCGCCTTCGGCTACGGCCCCAAGACCCTCGCCCGCATCCTGCGCCTCCAACGCGCCCTCGCGCTGGCCAGGGCGGGCCTCCCGTACGCGGACACCGCCGCCCGCACCGGGTACGCCGACCAGGCCCACCTCGCCCGAGACGTCAGGAAGTTGACCGGGACGACGTTGACGGACCTGCTGCGCTAGCGGCGGCGCGCTACGGCTCCAGCGGCGCGAACAGGTCGACACCGTTGCCGTCGGGGTCGTGCACGACGGCGTACCGCTGACCCCAGAAGGCATCCCACGGCTTCAGCTCACCGTCGTACCCCGCGCCCACCAACTCCTCGTACACCGCGTCCACCTCGGCCGGCCCCTCGCAGCGCAGCGCGAGCGAGGACCGGCCGCCCCCCGACGGCGCCTGCCAGGAGGGATGGAAGGACCGGACGGTCTCCTCGGTGTCCAGCAACAGCCGCAGACCGCCGGGCAGCTCGGCTTCGGCGTGCGGCTCCCGCTCGGCGCCCTCGGGGAACGCGAAGCCGAGGCGGCGGTAGAAGGCGACGGAGGCCGCCATGTCGGAGACGACCAGGCCGATGGCATCGAATCGTGGAGTCATGCGGCCACCGTAGGCGGGGGTCCGGGAGCGGTCTTGAACGAATCGGACGCGGGGTACGGCGTACGGGGGGTATGCGGAATGCGGCATACCGTAGGCGTAGGCGTAGGCGTAGGCGTGGGGTGTGCAGAATGCCGCATACCGTAGGCGCGGAGTATGCAGGATGCGGCATACGGTAGGCGCGGGGCATACAGAATGCCCCATACCGTAGGCACCGGGCCTACGGAATTCTGCATACCGCGGTCACCGGGCATACACGATCCCGGGATCGGGCAGAAGCGACCGCTGAGGCCCGCCCGGTCCGTCAGGTGAAGGTCACCGGCCCGTTCGGCGTGTCCACCGTGAACGAGATGCCCACCGGCCCCTCCGCGAGTGTGAGGCTCGTGCCGAGCACGGCGAGCAGAGGGCGGATCTCGTCGGGGTCGGGGGCGGTGGCCGTCATCTCCGACAGGGGAGTGACGGGCAGTCCCGAGGCGGAGGGGTGGACCGTGGAGCCCCAGTCGATGAGGAAGGGGACCAGGCCGGACGGGTGCGGGGCGCCGCCGTCGGTCAGCCGCCACTCCAGCACCGTGCCGTCGGGCCGGCGCCTGCTCATCTCCCGCACCTCACCAGGGTCGTAGCCGGACGCGCGCGCGGCCACGACCGCACGGTCCAGGTCGGGCGGGCTGATCGCCCAGGTGATGGTGCGCGGCCTGTCGAGCCCGTCGACACAGAAGGGGCGCGGGCCGGCCGGTGCCGGCTGCTCCGGGTCCGGGCCGATGATCTCCAGGTAGGCGCGACCGCCCAGTCCCACCAGGTGGTTGCGGGTGCCGAGCCCGACGTGCACCCCGCCGGGAGCCGGGGTCACCCCCGTGCGCCGGGTGAACTCGGCGACCGTCGCCGCCAGATCCGGGGTCGCGAGGACCAGATGGTCGAGCCGTGACGGAATCGTGTTCATCACGCCCGAGACTACGCGCCCCATGCCCGGAAAAGGCTGCGCCTGTGGAACACCTGTGCGGCAGGATGGCCGCATGATCCGTACGGTGCGCGCCCTGTCGGCGTTGCTGCTCACCCCCGTCCTCCTCACCGCCTGCGGCAGCGAGGAGGCAGGCGCCGCGGACCCGGCCGAACTGAAGGCGCGGGCGCGGGCGTTGGGGATCGCCCCCGAGTTCGTGCACGTCACCGAGGCCTCCGGCTACACCCTCGCCCAGCAGTCCGTCGGCGTGTACGGCGGCGACGGATTCTCCGCCACGTACGTCTCGCAGCAGAACGGCACCCAGCTCACGCTCACCGTCGACCGCGGCACGATGACCGCCGAGACCTGCCCCACCCAGCCGCCCGCCGACTCCTCCGGCACCCGCGCCGAGTGCACCCGCGACGGCGACGCCTGGTACCGCGGCGGCGGGGGAGGCGCGGAGTACGTGCTGCCGAAGGAGGGGTACCTCATCCGGATCGGCGGCACCGGCGTGCCGCGCGACGTCCTGCGCGAGGCCGCCCGCGAGGTCCACCGTCCCTCCGCCGACGAACTCGACGCCCTCCTGCCGCCCGCGCCGGCCGGCGGCACACCGGTGGAACGGGGTGACCTGCCGCCGGTGGGCGACGGAGCTCCGGACAACGACGTCGACGCCGGGGGCTGACGAACGCCGCGCACGCTGCCGTCGCGCCGCTCACTCCGCGAAAATTTCGCCCGGATCGCAGCTCTGGGTCTCGCGCTCCCCTCCCCATAGAGTCGGGTCACATGACCGCCCGCCTGCTGGTGTACACCCGCACCACCGCCTACCGCCACGACTCCATTCCGGACGCCGTCACCGCCGTACGTGAACTCGGGGCGCACACCGTCGACCACACCGAGGACCCGGCCGCGCTGGAGGCCCCGCTCGACGGTTACGCGGCCGTCGTCTTCCTCTCCACCAGCGGCGAGGTCCTGACCCCGGACGGGCGGGCACGCCTCGCCCGCTACGTCGAGGAGGGCGGCGGCTTCGCCGGCATCCACGCGGCGGCCTGCACCGAGTACGACTGGCCGTACTACGGCGAACTCCTCGGCGCCCGCTTCGCCCGCCACCCCGCCCTCCAGCCCGGCAAGGCGGTCGTCGAGGACCGCGCCCACCCCGCCACCCGCCACCTGCCCCCCGTCTGGGACTTCACCGACGAGTGGTACGACTTCCGCACCAACCCGCGCGACCGGGCCCGTGTCCTCCTCACCGCCGACGAGTCCTCCTACGACGGCGGCGGCATGGGCGCCGACCACCCCCTCGCCTGGTGCCGCGAACAGGGAGCGGGCCGCGTCTTCTACACGGCCCTCGGCCACACGGCGGAGGCCTACCGCGACGCGGACTTCCTGGCCCACCTGCGCGGCGGCATCGACTGGGCCGCCGGGCACCGGGACCGCGGAGGCGCCCGGTGACGCCCGCGCGGTGACCACGCGCGTCAGGCCGGCGGCGGTGACGTCGTGCTCGCCCGCTCGACCAACCGCGTCGACAACTCCGTGCGCGTCCCCTCCGGGCGCTCGCCGTCCATCATCCGCACCAGCAGCCGTAAGGCCGTCGCCGCCATCTCCGCCAGCGGCTGGCGGACAGTGGTCAGCGCGGGGGTGGTCCAGCGGGACTGGGGGAGGTCGTCGAAACCGACCACGCTGACGTCGCGCGGCACCCTCAACCCCCGCTCCGCCACCGCCTGGTAGACGCCGAGGGCCATGCGGTCGGAGCAGACGAACACGGCCGTCGGGGGCTCGGGCAGATCGAGGAGCTCGCGCATACGGTGGCGGGCGACCGTCTCGTCGAAGCCGCCGTTGCGGACGTACTCGGGGCGGTGGCCCAGGCCTGCCGAGGCCAGCGCCGATCGGTACCCGGCCACCCGGGCGTTGCTGCACATCCTGCGGCGCGGACCGGCGATCACCGCGATCCGCTCATGGCCGAGGGCCAGCAGATGCTCGGTCGCCGTCACCCCGCCCTGCCAGTTCGCGGCGCCCACCGACACCACCCCCGGGGGCGGCTCGACCACCGGATCGATCATCACGAACGGAATGCGGTGCTGCTCCAGCCACAGGTACTGGGACTCGGTCAGCTCGGCCAGGTTGAACAGCACCCCGGCGGAGCCGCGTGCGGTGAGCTTGTCCAGCCAGCCGCGCTGCGGACGGCCGGCCCGGGTGCGGGCGAGCGCGGCGGAGACGACCACGTCCAGGCCCACGTCGTGCGCCGCCTCCTCCACACCGTGCAACACCGCGCCCGACCAGGAACTCTCCAGCGAGTGCACGACGAGGTCGACCAGCCGGGGCGGCTTCGTCGCGTCGAAGCGCGGTCTGCGCACGTAACCGAGGCGGTCGAGCGCCTCCGTGACACGGCGTCGGGTCTCGGGAGCCACGTCCTCACGCCCGTTGACCACTTTGGAGGCCGTCGGCACGGACACGCCCGCCTCGCGGGCCACGACCGCCAGGGTCGGTCCGGCCGTCACGCTCGCACTTCCCGTGCGGACCATCGGCTACCACCTCTCCGGCCCGCCCGAGGGCCAGCGAAAGTTCGACCACCGCCCTTTCGGAGCCGATCCACACCGACGGCTCGCAGAAAGCGCTTGCTATCCTAGGTGTGCCTCAGCATGACGGGAAGACACCGGGAGTCGCCGGATCTTGCGGCGGTGAAGACGCCCAGGCCACACGGCGCGACCGACCCAGACAGGCGTGCACGTCAGCCGGACATGCGGTGAACGACGCGTCGACCGGGTCCCGCACGTGGACGCCCGCCGAAGTCCCCGTGAGACGCAGCCGCCCTCCGTGGTCGTCGGAGAGCCGGCCGCGGTCCGCGGCGGACCGACCGGCACCCGCACAACCTCACGGACGTACCGGAAGCGCGCGTCCACTCCCTCGACCGTCACACCGAGGACGACCGGCGCACGCACGTCGACCCCGACGACCGTCACCTCCCCTGCACCCGTCTCGTCAGGGAAGGCTGTGAGCAACCTCCGCGGGTGGCCCGAGGGCGGCGTCAGGCCACCCGCGCCAGGTCCGCCCGGCGCACCTCGTGGGCCAGGGGCAGGCCGGCGGCCAGCCGTTCCAGCTCCTCGACGACGATGAGGCCGAGCCGCTCGAGCTCGTTGCCGAGGGAGCCCGCGATGTGCGGGGTGAGGAAGACGTTCGGGAGCCGGTAGAGAGGCGAGTCGGCGGGCAGCGGCTCGGGCTCGGTGACGTCGAGGATCGCGTGCAGCCGGCCGGCGACCAGTTCGTCGGTGAGGGCGGCGTGGTCGACCAGGGCGCCGCGCGAGGTGTTGATCAGGACGCCGCCGTCGCGGACCAGGGCGAGCCGGGCACGGTCGAGCATGTGGTGGGTCTCGGGGATGTCGGGCGCGTGCAGGCTGACGATGTCGCTCTGGCGCAGCAGCTCCTCCAGGGACAGCAGCCGGGCGCCCAGTTCGGCGGCCTCGGCGGCGTCGACGTACGGGTCGTGCAGCAGGACCTCGAAGTCGTGCGGCCGCAGCAGCTCCAGCAGGCGGCGGCCCACGCGCGAGGCGCCGATGACGCCGACGCGGCGGCCGAGGTTGCCGGTGGCCGCGGTCTCCTCGGGGGCGGGGTGGACGTGGGTGCGGCGGAAGCGCTCGCGGTGGGTGAAGGCGTCCTTCCCGGCGAGAAGAATCATCGCGAGGGTGTACTCCGCGACGGGCAGGGCATTGCCGGTGACCGCGCTGGAGACGGTGATCTCACGACTCCACAGCGGCTCGCCGACCAGGGAGCGGACGGAGCCGGCGGCGTGCAGCACCGCGCGCAGCCGGGGCGCGGCGGCCAGGGCTTCCGCGCTCAGGTGGGGGCAGCCCCAGCCGGTGATCAGGACGTCGGCGCCGGCCAGCGCGGAGGCGGCGGCGGGGGACGTGAAGTCCCTTACGACGACCGCCGGGTCGATCTCGGCCGTCCGCCGGAGCCGGGCCAGGAGCGGCGCGGGGAACAGCAGGGGCAGATGCACCGGATCCATGGCGAACACGGCCCCGGGCAGCTGGGCGCTGGGCATGACTCTCCTGAGGCGCGGGGGAAACGCTTTCTGAAAGCGCCTTCCACCGTAGGTCCGGGTGGAGGCGGGGGCAATCGGTCGTACGTATCACCCCCGTGGAGATCTGCTGCCGTGCGGCTCAGGCAACTTGCCGCGTCACGCGGGTCGTTGGCCCAGGCCGGGACGGCGGAGGCGGGTGAATCGAGGCTTACGTGAAACGTGCTTCCGTCCGGGGGCGTGATGGTGAGCGGTTCGCTGTCGCCGGCGTGGTCGACGCTGTCGTAGGCGGTGTCGCAGGGGTCGTCCGCCCGATCCTGGCGATGCTCCATACCACTACGACCGGCGCTTCTGCCTGGACGACAGGTACATCGCCCGGACCCTCTCCGTCGCCCCCGAGGGCGGCGGCGGGGACCACGGCTCCACCAGAGGTGGCTGCGACCAGCTGGGCCTCGGCACCCTGATGTACGCCGAACAGCCCAGTCCAAGGCCCGTGCACCGGAATACCGGACGCCCCTGTGGTGCTCTGGTGTTACCGGTGCACGAGCGCGGCGAAGGGCTGGTGGGCAGATGACGGCAGGCCGGACGAACCCCGTGGCGAGGCCCGACACCGACCCCGTGGTGACCACTCCGTACGGAGCTGTACGCGGCCGGTACGAGCACGGCGTCGCCGTCTTCCGGGGCATCCCGTACGCGGCACCGCCCTTCGGGCCCCGCCGGTTCCGGCCGCCCGTGCCGCCCGAGCCCTGGGACGGAGTCCGCGACGCGGGCGCCTTCGGGCCCACAGCGCCGAAACCGCCGTACTCGGAGGCCTTCGCGCAGTACCTGTCCGACCCGGTCGTGCCGGGCGACGACTGTCTCAACCTCAACGTGTGGACGCCCGACCCGGGCCCGGGCGGCCGGCTGCCGGTCCTGGTGTGGCTGCACGGCGGGGCACTCACCAGGGGGTCGTCGGCGGTGCCCGTGTACGACGGGCGGCCCTTCGCGCGGGACGGGATCGTCTTCGTGTCGATCAACTACCGGCTGGGCGTGGAAGGGTACGGGCTGTTCCCCGACGCCCCCGCCAACCCCGGCCTGCGCGACCAGCTCGCCGCCCTGCGCTGGGTGCACGAGTCGATCGGGGCCTTCGGCGGCGACCCCGCGCAGATCACCCTGGCCGGGCAGTCCGCGGGCGCCATCAGCATCGGCGCCCTGATCGCCGCCCCGCAGGCCCAGGGCCTCTTCCGGCGGGCCGTCCTGCAGAGCGGGCCGCCGGAGGCGTTCGAGCGCGACAAGGTCCGGCGCATGGTCCGCCGCATGGCGAACCGGTTGAAGGTCCCGGCCACCGCGGAGGCGTTCGCGACGGTCGACCGGGACCTGCTGCTGCGCACCCAGGCCGAGATCGGGCGGCTCAGCAGCCCGATCCTGGGCGGCCCCGCCTTCGGGATCGTCGTCGACGGCGACCTGGTCCCGCGCCACCCCCTGGAGGCGCTCGTCGACGGCGACGCGGCCCGCGGCGTCGACCTGCTGCTGGGCTGGACCCGCGACGAATACCGGCTGTGGCTGGTCCCCGGCGGCCTGCTGGAACGCGTCGACCGCCTCGGCGCCGTCGCCCTGGCCGGCGCCATGGCCCGCTGCCACTGCGGCCACGAGGTGCCGCGCGGCTACCGGGCCCTGCACCCGGAGGCCGGCACCGCCGAGACCGTCGGGCAGATGGTCACCGACCACCTGCTGCGGCTGCCGCTGCAGCGCCTCGCCGACTCCCGGCCCGGGTCGTCGTACGTGTACGAGTTCGCCTGGCCGTCGCTACGGCCGGGCCTGGGCTCCTGCCACGCCCTGGAGCTGGGCTTCGTCTTCGACACCGGGGACGTGCCCGAGTCCGCGAAGCTCGCCGGCGAGGGCGCCCCGCAGGAGCTGGCCGACGCGATGCACGGGGCGTGGGTGCGGTTCGCGGCGACCGGTGACCCCGGCTGGGAGGCGTGGGACGAGACGCATCCGGTAGGCGTCTTCGGCGAGGAGGACCGAATATTGCATACCGCGTACGGTCCACGGGATCGAGAACTGGCCCTGTGGACGGCCGCCTCCACCCGCCCGGAACTCGCCGTCCCCGTCTCCCCGGACCCGCTGACCGCCCGCCCCCTGCGCGGCACCGAGCTGCGGTCGGCGGTCCGCCGTCTGCGCCGCGTCGGCGGAGCCCGCCGCCACTGACAGCCCCGCCCCGCGCCACCGCCTCACCGCACGCCCGCGGCCAGCGCCACCGTCGCCCACCGCGCCACCGTCTCCCACCGCGCCTATGCCCGCGCCCGATGCCTCCGCGCCCCACGCCTCCGCGCCCCGCGCCTCACCGTCCCGCCCGTGACCCCTTGCCGACCCCCGCCACCGAGTCGCGCACCACCACGTGCTCCCCGGCAGCAGGTGCTCGCCCGGGGCGTCCGGGGACCGGCCCGGCACCGCGCGGACCGCTACGCCGTCGCCAGCGTCCGCGCGATCGACGCGATCGCCTCCGGGCCCACCCGGCAGCAGCCGCCGATCAGCCGCGCGCCCGACTCCCGCCATCCGAGGACCTGTTCGGGGGCGAAGGAGGAGCGGCCGTTCCACGCACGGGCCTCGGCGTCCCAGGCCTCGCCGCTGTTGGGGTAGACGACCACCGGCCTGCCGGTCACCCGTGCCGCGGTGGCCACGGCGCCCTCCACGTCCTCGGGGGCACAGCAGTTGACGCCGACCGCGATCACCTCCTCCACGTCGGCGGCCAGGGCGAACGCCTCCTCCAAGGGCTGCCCGGCCCGGGTGCGGTCGCCGGCGATGCTGTACGACAGCCAGGCAGGCACCCCCAGCCCGCGCACCGCCCGCAGGAGCGCCTCGGCCTCGTCGGCGTCGGGCACGGTCTCCAGCGCGAGCACGTCGGGGGCGGAGGCCGCCAGCACCTCGAGGCGGGGCCGGTGGAAACGTTCCAGCTCGTCGACGGTGAGCCCGTAGCGGCCGCGGTACTCGGAGCCGTCCGCGAGCATCGCCCCGTACGGCCCCACCGAGGCCGCCACCCACAGCGGGCGCCTGACCCCCTTGTCCCGGGCCTGTCGCGCGGCCTCCCTGGCCAGGTCGACGCTCAGCGCGAGCAGCCGCGCCGCCTCCTCGTGGCCGATCCCGCGCTGGGCGAAACCCTCGAAGGTGGCCTGGTAACTGGAGGTGATCGCCACGTTCGCGCCCGCCTCGAAGTAGGCGAGGTGCGCTTCGGTGATCGCCTCCGGCCGTTCGGCCAGCAGCCGTGCCGACCACAGTTCGTCGCTGAGGTCGTGCCCGGCGGACTCGAGCTGGTTGGACATGCCGCCGTCGAGCACGACGGCTCCGGAGGCGAGCGCCTCGGCGAGGGTCGGGGCCTGCGGGGAAGGGGTGTCGCTGGTCATGACCCGACGCTAGTCGAAGCCGCGGGGCCCGGCCCCGTGTGTCCGCTTCCTGAACAGGGTGCCCACGATGTGGGACGCCGAGCGCGATCACGGCCCGCCTCGCCCGGGTCCGCCCTGCCTGCGCGACGGGGCCCACCCAGGCCTGAGCGACGGGCCCACCCCTGCCTGAGCGACGGCGTCCACCCCTAGGCGGCGTGCCGGCCACCCCTGCGTCGCCTGCCGCCCCACGTGCGCCAGCTCACCGGCAGCATCAGTCCGGCCAGCAACCCCGCGGCCAGTACGTACGGCCACCATCCGAGGCCGCCGCCGACGGCGGTCGCGCTCCGCGGGTCCGTGGTCACCGCCCCCGGAGCCCCCTGACCGCGCCCCGCCGTCGAGGGACTCGCGGAGGTCGCCGTCAGGACGACGTCGTTCCCGTCCCCGCCCCGGTAACTGATCCGGTGAACGGTGTCGGCGAGTTTCACCTCCCCGCCCTCCTCCAACCCTTCGAAGGCACCGGTGACAGGGGCGTGCCCGCTGTGGTCGAGCACGGTGATCTCCTGCGCGGGGTCCGCCTCGGCCGTGGACAGGTCCAGGTGCCCGGCCAGCCGCACCTTCCCGCCCACCTTCAACGGGGCGTTCCCGACCACCAGTCGGCCCTGGTCGTCCTGCGTGTAGTCACCGGTCACCGTCAGCCCGCCCGCCACCACACCCTCGTTCGTGACGCTCCCCTTCACCGTGCCCTTGCCGCTGAGCGTGCTCGTCACCCGCAGTGCCGAACCCCCGGTGTCCAGTCGCGCCCCGGCCGACGTCAGCGTCACGGCCCGGCTGTTGACGAGCGTCGCCCCGTCCCGCAGGGCCAGGGTTCCCCTCCGGACGGTCGTGGTCCCGGTGTACGTCACCGACGCCCCCTCGAGCGTCGTCGTGGCGGCCCCGGACTGGACGAACGAGCCGCTGCCGCCGAGCCGCGACAGGGAGATCGCCGTCCTGGTGTTGCGCACGACCAGCGTCCCGTCGTTCACGATCCGCCGCCGCTGCGTCCCGGTGAGCAGCGAGCCGTCGCCGTCCGCCGCGCCCGAGCCCAGCCGCAGCACCGCCCCTTTCTCGACGGTCGTGGAGCCGTCGTAGTACTGCGCGGCCGCGAAGGTGACGTCGTTGCCCTTGGTGCCGGCGATGACGATGTCCCCGGCGCCGGGTGCGGACAGCGTGTCGTGGAACCGGCCGCCGCCGATGGGGGCGCCGAGCGTCACCGGGCCGCTGTAGTCGAAGGTGAGCCGGGAACGGGAGCGGGCCGCGAGGAGGTTGATGTACACGGTTTCGGCGGTGCCCGGCATGAAGATCTCGTCGGTGGTGCCGTCGCCCCACCGGACGTCCGCACCCTTGATGTCGGTGCCGCGCTTGTTGACGTTCTTGTGCGCGGGCGTCCAGTTCAGGGCGGGGTCGCTGAGCGAGGGGTCGGTGTCGCCGCCCTGGTCCGACCAGCTGTACCGGCCGGTCAGGACGACCTTGCCGCCCGGCCGGGACTGGACGTTGATGTCGCTGCCGTACTCGCGCTGGTAGAAGTCCATGCCCATGGTGACGGTCCGGGCCGGCGGGGTGTCCACGGTGAAGGTGCCCTGGTTGAGGATCTTGCGGACGTTGGGCAGTGAGGTGGCGTACTCCGGCCGTCCGGCGTTCAGTTGGGTGCCGTTGTCGATCACCCCGGAGAAGGAGTGGGTGCCCGACAGGTCCCAGGTCCCCCAGAGGAACCTCGGCTGGGTGATCAGCCCGGAGCCGCTGACGGTGCCCAGGTTGTAGGCGCTCCTCAGGGAGAGCCGCAGGGTGCCGTCGACCCGGATGTTGTCCTGGTTGAGCCGGAACGCCGGGGTGTCGTAGGGGAAGTGGCCGATCAGCCCGGTCGTCCCGCCGTCGCCGTACTGGAGGGTGGCGCCGCGCTCGACGGTGATCGCGGGCGGATCGGGGTCGGTCACGGTGACGTACGGGTGGTCGCCGCCGAGCGTGCGCACGGTCTGCCGCTGCCGTGACCTGGGCAGCGTGAAGTCGCTGTTCCTGGTCAACATCAGGGTTCCGGAGCCGCGCACGGTGAGGGTGCCCTCGCCGCGGAACACGCCGTCGTACCTGGTGGTGCCGGACGGCACGGTGACGACCGTGTCGCCGTCGAGGGTGACGTCCCGGCCCGCGAGCACGTCCGCGGTGACGTCCCGGGTGCCGGCGGCGGCCGCCGGAGGAGGGACGACGGTGAGGGCGGCGACCGCCGCGAGGGCGCCGACGGCCGCTGCTGTCCTGTGGGTATGGCTGCGCACGTTGTCGGAGACGGGCGGAACGTCGGCCGATAACAGAAATCCGGCGCCCGTCCCGAGATTCGGAACGCTGTGAAAGGCCTTTCTCCCGGGTCTCGTCCAACCCGTTGACCAGCTCGGAACGCACCCTTACCTTTTCGGCGTTCGCCATTCCACCCGTCGTTCGTCATGCCGAACGACGGCCGATCGCAACGCGTTCACGGTCGCCGAGGACGGCGAGACCGACGTCCTGCTCCACCGCGCCCGCCCCTACCAGCAGACCGACGGCGACCCCCTGAACGGCCCCGACCGCCCCCGGGTCCGCAGCCCCCGTTCCGGCCGGACCCCGGGCGGCCCCCACCGACATCGGCGTTCCCGTCGCCGACACCGTGAAGGAGAGTGCGTGAGATGAGACGTGCGTACGCGATCCTGCTCGCCCTCTGTCTGGCGCTGGCCGGTGCACTCGTCACCGCGGCACCGGCCCAGGCCGCACCCCAGACGATCGCCAACGGCACCCGGTTCACCGACACGTCCGGCAACGCCCTGCACGCTCACGGCGGCGGGGTCCTCAAGGTCGGGAACTACTACTACTGGTTCGGTGAGCACCGCAACGCCGACAACACCTTCCGGTACGTGGACGCCTACCGCTCCACCGACCTGAAGAACTGGGAGTTCCGCAACCACGTCCTGACCCAGGCGAGCGACCCCGAGCTGGCGACCGCCAACATCGAGCGCCCCAAGGTGATGTACAACGCCTCCACCGGCACGTTCGTGATGTGGATGCACAAGGAGAACGGCACCGACTACAGCGAGGCGCGCGCCGCCGTCGCCGTCTCCGACACGGTCGACGGCGACTACACCTGGCGGGGCAGCTTCCGACCGCTGGGCCAGCACATGTCCCGCGACATCACGGTCTTCGTCGACACCGACGGCGCCGGCTACATGGTCTCCGCCGCCCGCGAGAACTACGACCTGCACATCTACCGGCTCACCGCCGACTACACCGGCATCGCGAGCCTGGTCGCCGACCCGTGGCACGGCGGTCACCGCGAGGCCCCCGCCCTCTTCAAGCGGGGCGGCGTCTACTTCATGCTCACCTCGGGCGCCACCGGCTGGAACCCCAACCAGCAGCAGTACGCCACCGCCACCAGCCTCGCCGGCCCGTGGACCGCCATGACGAACGTCGGCGACTCGACGGCGTACGGCTCGCAGACCGCATACGTTCTGCCGGTGCAGGGATCCTCGGGCACCTCGTACCTGTACATGGGCGACCGCTGGGGCAACTCCTTCGGCGGGACCGTCAACGACTCGCGGTACGTGTGGCTGCCGCTGACCTTCCCGAGCTCGACGTCGATGTCCATGGCCTGGTCGCCGGAGATCACCCTCGACACGGCCGCCGGCACCGTCACCGGCACCAGCGCCACGTACAACACGCTGATCGCCCGGCACAGCGGCAGGTGCGCGGACGTGACGAGCCAGTCGCTCTGGCAGGGCGCCCAGATCAAGCAGTACGACTGCAACGGCGGCAACAACCAGAAGTACTGGTTCAAGTCCGTCGGAAGCGGTTACTACCAGCTGGTGGTCAGGAACAGCTCCCTGTGCGTCCAGGAGAACGCGAACACGGTCACCCAGGAGAACTGCAACTCCGCGTCCACCGGCCAGCAGTGGTCGCTCACCACGACTGGCAGCTACGTCAACGTCACGTCCCGCGCCACCGGCGAGTGCCTCGACGTGAACGGCGCGTCCACCGCCAACTCCGCCGCGATCATCACGTACACCTGCAACGGAGGAACCAACCAGCAGTGGGCGCGCGGCACCTGACGGCCCGGCGGACGGTCAGGCCAGCAGGTCGATCGCGTCGATCGCCGTGCCCGCGCTGAGGAAACCGCTCGTCCCCGACCCGCTCACCACGTTGATCCTCAGCACGTTGTACCGACCGGTGTCCGTGAGCCACGCGCTCGCCGGGATGCCGTAGGTGAACGTGTGGTTGTTGCCCCGGTACGAGCCGTTGGTCAGTGACCGCGTGGTCGGCTGGGTGGGCGGAGAGGGGACGGCCGACGTCCAGGCGTCGTTGACGACGACCTGCGGGCGGCCGTTGGCGTAGGCCGTCGTCACGCCGATGCGCAGGGTGTGCGCGGCGGCGGCCTGGGCCGCGGTCAGCCTGAAATAGACGAGCAGTCCGCTGTTGACGTCCTTCCAGAGGTAGCAGGGGAAGGCCGAGGTCTCGCTGCCGCTGCCGATGACCACGTTGCCGGTCCAGGCGGCGGCCCGCACGTCCGACGGGTGCGCGTACGTCATCAGGTCGGCGTTCTTGAAGCCGCTCGGCGTGCCGGTCCAGTCGTTGATCCGCCAGATCGCGCTCGCGTTGCCCGGGTCGTTGGACGACGGGATCGCGAGGGTGTTGAGGGTGGTCGTCGACCCGGCGGACACGGTGACCTGCGTACTGTATACAGCCAACTCGCTCTTGTAGACCGTCAGCGTGTACGTCCCCGGAAGCACCCCGCCGATCGAGAACCAGCCGTCGGAGGCCCGCGCCGCACCCCAGTACTGCGCCGCCGGGTTGGCCAGCCCCACCGTGTACGGGTACGCCGTGTTCCGTCCCGTGATGCCGACGCCGGCGACCCGGCCCCGCCCGCTCGCCCCGACGTACCCGGGAATCCCGAGCGAGTCCGCCCACGAGGTGGTCAGGGTGCCGGGGAACAGGGACGAGGAGGGCGCGCCGCCGTCCGTGAAGGCGATGACGTACGGGCCCTGGAGACCGAAGCGCTGCGCCTCGGTCTGGTTCTGGCCGTAGTGGAGGATCTCGTACAGGCCGCCGCCGTCGGCGCTCTGGTGGCGCAGGAGGGAGCGGTAGAAGGGGCCGCCGGAGGCCTTCTCGTGGTTGCTGCGCACGATCCACAGGCCCACGCCGCCCGAGGCCCAGCCGACGTAGTCGTAGTCCATCACCCGCAGCCGCGAGAAGTGCTTGGAGCGGGTCTGGCCGTCGGATTTCGCGAAGACGTCCGACGCCTCGACGGTCGAGGTGGCGTACGTGTAGGAGTCGGGTTCGTCGTTGAGGAACAGGCCCTTCCTCACGCGGACGATGTAGCGGGTCGCTGAGACGGACGTGTCGGCCTTGTCGGTCCACAGGTAGATGTTGTTCTCGCCGCTGCGGGCCGCGTAGTAGTGCTTGAGGGTGCCGTACGCGACCGAGATCAGGATGGTCGAGCCGGACTGCCGGATGGTGACGGTGGAGGCGCCGAGGCCGGATTCGATGTGCGAGTTCATGCCGCCGTAGCCCTGGTACTCGACGCCCCGGTAGACCAGGGAGGTGAGGTCGCCGTTGGTCTTGCTGATCTTGAAGACGAGGTGGGCGCCGGTGTCGACGACGTAGTGCGAACCGTCGTCGGTGTAGCCGAAAGCCGCGGCGGACGCGGGGGCGGCGAGCGGACCGGCGAGGGCGGCCGAGCCGGCGGCGGCGGTGACGCCGACGGTTCCGAGCACGAAGGTACGGCGTCGGACCGGCCTGGGGCTGTCGGTTCCGGACATGGGGGGAGCCTCCTTCGGGAGGTGTGGGGGTGCGGGTGAGGGAGAGGGTGACAGTTGAATCGATTTCGCGAAAGGGCTTTCACACGCTGAAAGTTGGGGATCCCGCGAAATTGCGTCGAGGTCTAGAAAGCGCTTGCCGGAGGCGGTACGGTCCAGCCGCCAGCCCTTGTCGCCGTGACGGAGGAAACCGCAGTGAGACGTTTCACCCCAGCCGTGCTGGCGGCGCTGACCCTGACCACCGCCCTGACCGCCGTCCCCGCCGCCCAGGCCCACACCGCCCGACCGGCCCTCGGCTTCGACCGGTGCACCGCCGGCGCCTGCCACTTCGACGTCCCGCCCGGCACCTACGACGTGACGGTCCTGCTCGGCGGCGAGACGGCGTCGAGCACCGCGATCGGCGGTGAGACCCGGCGCTCCCTGCTCCCCGAGACCGCCGTCCCGGCCGGCGAACGCGTCGCCCGCAGTTTCACGGTGAACGTCCGCACCCCCGAGGGCGAACCCACCGGCCCCGCCGGCACCCCCGGCCTGGACCTCGTCCTCGGCGGTTCGGCCCCCGCGCTCGCCGACATCCGCGTCACCCCGGCCCGGCACGCACGCCAGATCTTCCTGGTCGGCGACTCCACCGTGTGCGACCAGCCCGGCGACCCCTACGCAGGCTGGGGCCAGCAACTCCCGCAGTACCTGCGCAGGGGCGTCTCGGTCGCCAACTACGCCGATTCCGGGGAGAGTACGGTCACCTATCTGGGGAACCCGCAGTTGTGGGCCACCGTCGAGCCGCAGGTCGGCCGCGGAGACCTGGTGTTGATCCAGCTCGCCCACAACGACAAGACCACCGACGAGGCGACCTACCGGGCGAACCTGGAGACGCTGGTGGTGGGCGTCCACGCGCGGGGCGGCGAGCCCGTCCTGGTCACCCCGATCGTGCGCCGCTGGTTCAACGCCGACGGCACGCTGAACAACGGCACCGCCCTGCTGGTCAACGGCCTGGGCGTCGACCACCCGGCGGTGATCCGCTCCGTCGCCGCCGCGCAGGACGTCCCGCTGATCGACCTGACCGCCAGGACCAAGGCGCTGGTGGAGTCACTGGGCGTCGCGGGCTCCAAGGCGCTGTACCTCTACAACGAGAAACGGGACAACACCCACACCTCCGTGCACGGGGCCACGGTGTACGCGGGCCTGGTCCGCGACGAACTCGTCGCCCTGCATCTGGTGCCGAGGGGCACCGTACGGGTGGGATGAGCCCCTGGGGGCGCCCCGACCGGAACCGGGACGCCCCCAGGCCCCGGCCTTCGCCCGGAAGCGGGACGCCTCCCGGGCCCCGGCCTTCGCCCGGAAGCGGGACGCCCTCCGGGCCCCGGCCTTCGCCCGGAGGCGGGACGCTTCCCGGGCCCCGGCCTTCGCCCGGGAGCGGGACGCCCTGCGGGCCCCGGCCTTCGCCCGGGAGCGGGACGCCCTCCGGGCCCCGGCCCTCGACCGGAAGCGGGCGCCCAGCGTCCGGCCCCCGGCCGGAGCCGGCCGGATCCGCGTCCGGCCCCCGACGGAAGGAACGCCGATGCACCTGCCGCCGCCCGACCGCACCCTCAGCCCGCGCACCGGCTACACCCGCGCCCACTGGGAGGCGGCCGCCGACGCCCTGCTCGCCGCCGTGGAGCCGTACGCCACCGAGGACCGCGCCCTCTACCACCTCCCCGGCGACCGCACGAGCTGGTCCGGCCGCCTCTCCGACGGCCTGGAGGGATACGCGCGCACGCTCCTCCTCGCCGCCTTCCGCCGCGACGAGAGCGCCCTGCAACGCTACGCGGACGGGCTCGCGGCCGGAGTCGCCGGCGTCTGGCCCCGCATCGAGGACCGTGGTCAGCCCCTCGTCGAGGCGGCGTCCATCGCCCTCGCTCTCCGTCTGACCCGCCCCCTGCTCTGGGACCGCCTGGACGACGGCGTACGGCAACGGACGGCGGCCTGGCTCGGGGACGCGCTGACCGCGGAACCGTGGCCCTGCAACTGGGAGTTGTTCCCGGTCACCGTCGGCGGCTTCCTCCAGTCCGTCGGCCACGAGCCGGAGGCCTCCCGCAAGGCGATCGACCGCGGCCTGGAACGCATCGAGCAGTGGTACGCCGGCGACGGCTGGTACACGGACGGCGAGGGCCGCGCCTTCGACTACTACAACGGCTGGGCCATGCACCTCTACCCGGTCCTGCACGCCTGGCTCGCGGACGACAGTCGACTGCTGCATGTATACGGTGGCCGCCTGAGAACCCATCTCGCCGACTACGCGCGCCTGTTCGGCGGCGACGGCGCCCCCCTGCACCAGGGCCGCTCCCTCACCTACCGCTTCGCGACGACCGCCCCCCTGTGGCTCGGCGCGCTGACCGGCCACACCCCGCTGCCGCCCGGCGAGACCCGCCGCCTCGCCTCCGGCGCCCTGAAGTACTTTCTCGAGCGGGACGCCGTCGACGAGCGCGGCGTGCTGACCCTCGGCTGGCACGGCCCGGACCCGGCCGTCCTGCAGGGCTATTCGGGCCCGGCTTCCCCGTACTGGGCGAGCAAGGCTTTCCTCTGCCTGCTGCTGCCGCCCGAGCACGAGGTGTGGACGGCGCGGGAGGCGGCATGCCCGGCGGAGCGGGCGGACGCGGCCACACCGATCGCCGCTCCCAACTGGCTGCTGCAGTCGACGAGTTCGGACGGCCTGGTCCGCCTCCACAACCACGGCAGCGAGGACGTCCGCTACGACCCCCACTACACCCGGCTCGCCTACTCGACGGTGACGGCGCCTTCGCCCTCGTACGACAACAGCGTCATCGTCGGGGACGACCCGAGCCGGACCGGCATCGAGCCGCTGGGCGTCGGGAACGGCTGGGCGGCGTCCCGGCACCTGGCGGGCGGGGGAGCGCGGGTGACCAGCGTCGTGCTGGTGCGCGGAGCCGCGGAGGTGCGGGCGCATCTGGTGACAGGAGCGCGGCCCGGGACACCCGTACGGGTGACCGGGTGGGCCGCGGCGGGCGAGGTGCGCGCCGAGACCGTGCCCGTCTTCGGCCTGGACGACGCCCTCACGGGGGTGACCGCGGACGGGGAGGGCCTCTTCGTCGCCCTCGCCCGGCTCACCGCCGCGCCCGATCCCGCACCCTTGGAGGAGGCCGCGTCGGTGCGGGTGGAGGCGGCGGGCGGGATCCACGTCCGCTGGAGCGACGGCTCGACGGTCCGCGTGGACCTCTCGTCGGACGCCGTACGGGTGGCCGGGCACGCCTGAGGTGGGTGGGTCCTGCCTGACGGGAGGCCGGGTCTTGCCCGGCAGGAGGCCGGAAACTTGCCTGACGGGGGCCGGACCATGTCTGACGGGGGCCGGACCATGTCTGACGGGGGGCGGGCCGTGTCCGACGCGGGGCGGGCCTTGTCCGACGGGAGGCCGGCCGTCGGTCGTCGTGCGGGCGGAGCACCTTCGTTGCCGGGTGTGCGGGGGTGCACAAGAATCCGCGTATGACTTCCATGATCCGCCACGTGACGATCGACAGTTCCGACGCCTACGCTCTGGCGAGTTGGTGGGCGAAGGTCCTCGGCCAGCCGGTCCACGAGGACGACGAGCCGGGCGACGAGGACGCGTTGATCGAGGGCGCCGGCCTGCTCTTCGTCACCGTCCCGGAGGCGAAGACGGTCAAGAACCGCGTCCACCTCGACCTCCAGCCGCAGGACCGCACCCGCGAGGAGGAGGTCGAGCGCCTGCTCGCCCTCGGCGCCACCCTGGTCGACGACCGCCGCAACCCCGACGGCACCGGCTGGGCGGTCCTCGCGGACCCGGAGGGGAACGAGTTCTGCGTGGAGCGGAGCGCGGCGGAGCGGGGCGCGGCGGAGCGGGGCGAGTAGCGCGGGCGGGCGTACACGGTCCGGGGGCGGGCGCACACCGTCTAGCGGGAGGGGAGCTCCTCCCGGGGCCAGTGGGTGAGGGCGGTGTGCAGCGCGTCGATCGCCTTCTCCCACGACCGCCGCACGTCCCGGGGCGCACCGAAGCCGCCGCCCGCCTCCAGGGCGCAGTAGCCGTGGAAGGTGCTGCGCAGCAGGCGCACGGCGTCGGTGAGGTCGGGTTCCTCCAGGCCGTAGGCGCGGAGCATGCCGTAGGTGATCTCGGCGGTGCGGCGCAGGGCGGGGGCGTCGGCGAGGAGGTCCTGGTCGACGGGGATCTGGGTGGCGGCGTACCGTCCCGGGTGCCGGAGCGCGTACTCCCGGTAGGCCTCGGCGAAACCGGCGAGCGCCTCCTTGCCGGCGCGTCCGGCGACGGCCGCGGCGATGTGGTCGATCATCTCGCCCCCGGCGAGCAGCGCGACGCGGGTGCGCAGGTCCTGGAGGTTCTTGACGTGGGAGTACAGGCTCGCGTCCTTGACCCCGAAACGGCGGGCCAGCGCGGAGAGGGTGACGTTGTCGAACCCGACCTCGTCGGCGAGATCGGCGGCGGCCGCGACCAGACGGTCGGCGGTGAGGCCGGCTCGGGGCATGGGGCGCCTTGCTGGTAGGGGACCGGGGTCAGGGGAGCGCGGGGCGCGGAGCTCGGAAGCTCGGAAGCTCGGAAGCTCGGAAGAATCCTAGGGCTGCCGGGGCCGGGGGTCGGGGTGTCGCGGGTGTCTGGATGCTGCGGCTTGGCGCCGAATGCGGCGTGATCCTGTTCACTTCCGTGCGAGTGAGGGCTGTGAACGTCTTGTGTTTCTCTTAGGTGATCCTTTAGATCTTGCGCACTCATGATCATTCGGGTGGGGCTCCCTTCCCGGTCTCGGCGCCGACCTCAGGAAGGCACACCGCTCCGTGGCTGACAGAACACGCCATGCCCTGCCGTTGTGGCTGCCTTCGACGGTCGTGGCCGTGGCCGCCCTGTGCCTGGCCGGGTGTTCGGCCGCCGGTGACACGGGGGCCGGCGAGCCGGCGGAGGGGGAGCGTTCGCCGACGGGTTCGGTGTCCGCGTCGGTGAGTGGTGTTCTCTCGCCGACCGCCACCGCGAGTCCTGTCGCGTCCGCGTCCCCCTCGACCGTGCCGTCGAAGACCCCGGTCCCGACCGCGAGGAGGACGAAGGATCCGTCGTCGCAGACGGGCGGCGGCTCCGGTACGTCGAGCGGCTCCGGTTCCGGTACGTCGACGGGGGCCGGTTCAGGTTCCGGGTCGGACGGTGGTGGGACGGGCGGGTCGAGGTCCGTGCCGCAGAACCCGAACCGTGGCGAGAACCCTCCGCCCGCACCCGACCGTCCGTCTCCCACGCCCGAGTGGACCCCGGAGGACTGGCAGCCCGGTGATCCCGTGGAAACGGCGATTCCGGGGTCGGTGGCCGGTCAGGGCTGACATGCGCGCGGCCCCGAGCCCCGAGCCCCGAGCCCCGAACCAAGTGGACCCGTGGACCTGTGGACCTGTGGGTCGGCAGGCCGGCGAACCTGTGATCAGCGGCGGACGACCCCACCCCGCAGTCCGAAGAACAACCTGAGAGCTAGAGGAAGGCACACGCCACCGTGGTCGGCAGATCCCCCCGAGAGCCAGGGAACGGCTCGTCCCCCTCCGACGAGGAGTGGCAGGCGTTTCTCCAGGAGAGCGAGAGCGAGAGCGGGGCGGCGGCCTCCGCCCCCAAGGAGCCTTCCGCACGTGCCCGCATGGTCACGGAGCGGCTGCGGCACCAGGGTGAGCCCGACGGGTGGCGCACCGGGCCCGCCTGGAGGGAGAGGGACGGGCGGGCCGGCCGGCGCCGGAAGACGTGGGCGGTGCTCGGGGTGGCCGTGGCGCTCGGCGTGGTCGCCGTGTCGCTGAAGCCGTCGCTGCTGCCCGGTGACCCCCTCGACATGGGAGAGCCGCGGGTCGCCGAGGGAGCGCCGCTGCCCGCGGAGACCGCCGCCCCGACCGCAGCGCCCGCCCCGGCTCCCGAGCAGGTCCCGACCCTCGACCGGCCGTTCGCCGGTTCCCCGGCTCTGAACTGGGCCGACGGTGAGGCCGGTGTCGTCCTGCCGGCCGCGAAGGCCGTCGGCTCCGTCCCGAAGGAACGGGTCGAGCAGGCACTGCTGCTGACCAGGAAACTGCTGATCGGCGCGAACCTCGATCCGAAGACGCTGCGCGGCGAACGCCCCACAGCCGCCCTGTCGGTGCTCGACCCCAAGCAGCCGGAGGTCGTCGACCACCTGACCGCCTCGCTGCGCTCCCCGGACAAGGACCACGACCCGCTGTCGCTGTTCAGCCGCTTCGACCCCGACGAGATCCGGCTCGTCGGTGACGTGGTCAAGACACGCGGTCGCATGACGTTCAAGAAGGGGGAGTTCGCGGGCGTCGCCGTCCACGCCGACTACACCTTCGTCTATCCGGTCGCCCGCGCCGACGGCTCGACCGAGGTCACCCGTACGATCGTGCGCCGCGTGCTCGACGTCGAACTCTCCGACCCCGCGCACTACGACGTCACCTCCGGCCGGCTGCTCCTCCTCCAGTACGACCAGGAGCTCGCCAACTCGGCGTGCGAGGTCTACGACGGATTCATGCACCCGCAGTTCACGACCTCCGCCCCCACGGGCGCCGCGCCGACCGGGCCGACCGAGGACCCGTACGACCGCAGCGAGGGCGTCGAGCGCGACGACTCCGAAGGCTGCGGGACCGTCTCCCGCGTCTGACCGCGGCGCAGGGCGGCGGACCGGCACTGACACCGGCTCCGTGTCGAGTGACCTCCGTGTCGAGCGCCCTCCGTCCGGACGGCCGTCACGGGATCGTACGGACGGAGGCGTCCCCGGCGGCGCCTCCTGGCGTCCCCGGCGGCGCCTCCTGGCGTCCCCGGCGGCCGCCTCCTGGCGTCCCCGGCGGCCGCCTCCCGGCGTCCCCGGGTGCCGGCTCAGCCGATCGGCGCGTACAGCACACCCAGCTTGTCGACCTCGTCACCCGAGCGTCCCGTGAAGCCCACGATCTGCCAGCCGGACGGAGCGGTGAAGGTCTTCGCGTCCGAGGTCGCCGTGCCGGCCGACAGGGTGCGGCCCTTGTCCGTGGTGAAGGCCGCCGAGAAGAGCCTGGTACGGCCGTTCTTCTGACCCTGGGTCAGCTTCACGGACGTGAGGTGCTCGCCCGTCGCGAGGGTGAGGGACGACGCCGTGCCGCCCGTGCCGCCGTGGGCGAGGGTGGTGCCGCCGTCGTGCGCGAGGGACACCGCGTCCAGGCGGGAGCCGCCCCTCAGGGTCAGCGTGCGGGGCGAGGGCGCCGCCGGCAGGTCGTCCGCGTCGTTGAACGCCGTGCCGTGCGGGCCGCCGAAGAAGTCGCCGGCCCTCAGGGACGGGTTGAGGGTGTAGGAGAAGGCGGCCGTGTGCGGGAAGTGGTCCGAGAGGTTGCCGCCCGCGGAGTCCAGGAAGGACGCCCACGCGTTGCCGTAGCGGGTCGCCGTCAGGGACAGCAGTCTGCTGCCGCGGTAGAGGATCTTGTCCACGACCTCGCAGTCGTTCGGCGGTGCCGACGTCGGGCAGAGCAGCGCGTCCGCGCCCTGGGCCGGCGGCGTCCCGCCCTTCACCAACTGTACCCACGCGTCCGTGAGGCCGTTCTCGCCGGCCAGGGTGCGGATGTTGTCGCCGGCGCGGGTGTAGCGCGTGTTCGTGTCGCCCATCACGATCACCGCGTTGCCGGAGGAGTTGGCCTGGATGAAGTCCGACAGCTGCTCGATGTTGGCGCGGCGCGCGGCCAGCGCGTCGTCCGTGGCGTCGGCGTTGGTGTGGACGTTGTAGAGGTCCAGGAACGCGCCCTCGGCCAGGCGGACCCGGGCCAGCGAGAAGCCCTTCGGAGTCAGGCAGTTGGTGCCCGTGCAGGCGTTCCACTTCACCCGCTCGAAGTCCTCGAACGGGACGTCGGAGAGTGTGTTGAGGCCGTCGCCGAAGGGCACACCGCCGCTGGTCGCGGTGCGGTACGGGTGGTCGTCCCCCGCGTAGAGGGCCGCGTGGTAGTTGAAGTCCTCCTGGACGTTGACGATGTCGTACGCACCCAGCCGGGGGGAGATCAGCGGGGTGTTCGTCTCCGGACTGCCCGAGCTCAGGCCTTCCGGGAGGCCCGCCACGTTGTACGTCAGGACGTCGAACGTGCCGGTGGTGGCGGCCGCGGCGGGCGAGGCGCCGGTGCCGGCGAGGCCGGCGAGTGCCAGGGCGGCGGCCGGGAGGGTGCCGAGGAGTCGTCTCATGGTGGGGGTGTCTCCGGGTGGGGGAGGGAAACGGAGCGGGAACCTGAACGCTGCTCACCTTCGATGCCCAACAGTGTGACGCGCAAGGGCAGTTGAGGAAACAGTGAGGGACGAGGCCAGTCGGACGCGCCCGGGACGGCCGACGATCATCGCCCGGTCGCCCGGGATTCATGTTGCGCCTGGATCCTCCACACGCGGCGCACCAGCGCCGTGGAAGGCAGCCGCGGAAAGCAGCGGCAACCGGGAGGGCACCATGGGACACGGCCACACGCACGGGCATCACCACCACCATCACGGACACGACCACGACCACGGTCACGGGTCCGAGGGCACTCCGGCCCTGCCCGCAGCCTTCGACGCCTCCGTGCCCGACGACGCCCTCAACCCCGAGCAGCGGTCGCGCCGCTCCCTGCTGCGCCGCGCCGGACTCCTCGGCGCCGGCCTGACCGCCGCCGGCGTCCTCGGGCAGACGGCCGTTTCCCCGGCCGCCGCCACCACCGGCGGCCGCCGCAGCAAGGGCTTCCTGTGGCTGGCCGGCGACCACCACATCCACACGCAGTACAGCAGCGACGGCAAGTACCGCGTGGTCGACCAGGTCCGCCAGGGCGCCCGGCACGGCATGGACTGGCTGGTCATCACCGACCACGGCAGCGCCACGCACGCGAAGATCGGCGTGGAGAAGGTCAACCCGGACATCCGGCAGGCCCGCGCCGCCCATGAGGACACCCTCGTCTTCCAGGGCCTGGAGTGGAACATCCCGGGAGCCGAGCACGGCACCGTCTTCGTGCACCCCGGCAGCAACGAGGTCTCCGTCCTCAAGCAGTTCGAGACCGACTACGACGGCAGCGTCAGGAACGCCTCCGACTCCACGCCCGCCAACGAGGCCCTCGCCGTGGCCGGCCTGGCCTTCCTCGGCGACCAGGTCCGCCGCCGCAAGGTCAAGGACGCGCTGATGCTCGCCAACCACCCGGCGCGGCGCGGCGTCGACTCCCCGCACGAGATCCGCGCCTGGCGCGACGCGACGCACGCCGGCCACCAGATCGCCGTAGGCTTCGAGGGCGCCCCCGGCCACCAGGCCGCCGGTCTGCCCGCCCCGCTCGGCATGGCCCGCGCCCGCGGTATCTACGACAACAACCCCAGCGCCAACTCCTTCCCCGGCTACCCGCTGGAGAGCTACCGCACCTGGGGCGGCTTCGACTGGATGACCGCCACCGTCGGCGGCCTGTGGGACAGCCTCCTCGCCGAGGGCAAGCCCTGGTGGATCACCGCCAACTCCGACTCCCACCAGGTCTACGGGGACACCGCCGTCCGCGGCCCGGGCGGCGACTTCAACGCCAACGGCAAGTACGAGGACCCGGTCTACGGCGGGAAGATCGACATCACCCAGGGCGACTACTGGCCCGGTCAGTACAGCCGCACCCACGTCGGCGCCGACGGCTTCTCCTACGCCGCCGTCATGGACGGCATCCGCGCCGGCCGCATCTGGGTCGACCACGGTCAGCTCATCGGCGGCCTCGACGTGCGCGTGACGGGTGGCGGCCGCTGGGCCACGCTCGGCGGCGCCCTGCACGTCAAGAAGGGCACGTCCGTGACGCTGACGGTCGACATCGCCCTCGCCGGCGGCCCCAACTGGGCGGGCTTCACGCCGAAGCTCGCCCGCGTCGACGTCATCCAGGGCGACGTCACCGGACCGGTCGCCGACCAGGACACCTTCACCGCGCCGACGGCCAAGGTCGTCTCGTCGTACGAGGTGAACAAGTCCACCGGCACGGTGCGGCTCACCTACCCGCTCGGGCGCGTGGACCGGCCCTCGTACGTCCGCCTGCGCGGCACCGACGGCAACCGATCCGCCGTGGGCGCGATGGGCGCGGCCGTCGACCCGGCGGGACCGGCGATCGACGTCGTCGGCGACGCCGACCCGTGGCTCGACCTGTGGTTCTACTCCAACCCCGTGTGGGTCCTGCCGTCGTGACCTGGTACGCCCTCACGGTGGACGCCGGTCTGCGCGACCTGCGCTCGGCCGATCACCTGCTGCACACCTGGGCAGCCGAACTCCCCCTCCCCGAGGCGGTGTTCGGCTGCACCCACCTCGTGCGGGACGGCCGGCCGCGCGTCGCCGTCTCCCTCACGGCTCGGGAGGCGGAGTCGGCGGAGGCGGTGCGCGGGCTGCTCGTGGCCCGGGGGTACGCGGTGACGGACGGAGCGCCGGACAGCGTCGGCCGGGCCGTCCTCTACCCCGGGGCCGACGCCCTCCACGGCACGCTGACGGTCGAGCAGGTGCTGTCCGCGTCCGCCATCGACGTGGTGACGGTGCTGGGCGACGCGCCCGGCCCGCCCGACCCGGCGACCAGCCTGGTGACACGCGATCATGTGCGGCCGCAGTGGCGGGACGGGCGGCTCGTCCTCACCGCCATGCCCGCCGTCGGCGGCGCACTCGTCCCCTTCGAGGTGCCCGATCCGACGCCCTGCTGCGCGGACCACTGAGGTCACCGCCTCTTGCGGCGGGCCCTGCGCGGGCGGTGCAGCCCGTCCAACTCGCCGACGGCGGCGCGCACATGAGCCGGATCCCCCGGCCGGCGGCCGCCCGCGCACCACCACACCGGGCGGCCGTCCTCCGTGCGCGCGTGCATCCCGACGCGGTGCTCGGCGCACACCGGCCACACCTGCCACAGGCACGCGACGACCGTGTCCTGCGCGGCCTCGGCGACGGCGTCGAGCGCGGCGCCGAGGGTCTCCTCGGACCCGTGCCAGAGGTCGTTGCCGTGCCACCGGCCGTCCGGCAGGGCGACGTACACGTGCTCGCGCTCCGCGTCCTCCTGCTCCCAGGGCGGCAGGGCCAGCAGCCGCAACGGGCCCCGGTCCGGCAGGAGCGCGGCCAGATCGCGGTTGACGAGCGCCAGCGCCTCGTCCCACACCGGGTACTCGCCGGGCCGGACCTCGCGGGGGCGCGGCGCGTCGAAAAGGTCGTCCATGCGCGTCATGCTCCCCGACCGGGGGCGCGAAAGCACGCCCGGGGCTCCGGTGCCGGGCCGAGGGCCGGCACCGGCCGGGGGACCGAGGTCACGCGTTCGCCCGGCGCGCTCGGTGGAGAGGCCGGCAGCGGTGGGCGGCCGATCCTCGGGGGACGCACGGTGGACCGGCACCCAACGACGTAGGCTGCTTCGGGAGTTGGCGCGCACGGGAGAACCGGGTGACGTACGAGGGGGCCGGGTGACGCACGAGGCGCGCGACAGCCGGGCGCGGAAGGTCACGCCGGGAACCGGCCGCCCGCTGTGGCGGCAGCGGGACTTCGGGATCTTCTGGGCCGCGCAGACCCTGTCCTTCCTCGGCGACTCCTTCGCCCTCGTCGCGTTGCCCCTGCTGGTCCTGGAGGCCACCGGCTCCCTCGCCCGCATGGGGCTGCTGACGGCGGTGGGCGGGGCCGCCTCGGTCGTGGCGGCGGTGTTCGCCGGGGCGGTGGTGGACCGGGTCGACCGGCGCCGCCTGCTCGTCGTCTGCGACCTCGTCCGCATGGTCCTGTACGGGGTGATCCCCCTGGTGTGGCTGTGCGGGCCGCGGATCTGGCTGCTGTACGCGGTGCTGCCCGTCTGCGAGGCCGTCGGCATGTTCTTCGCGGTGGGTTACGTCACCGTCGTGCGCGGACTCGTCGACACGGCCCGGCTCACCGAGGCCAACGGGCGGCTCAACGCGACGGCCGCCGCGGCCGGCGTCCTGGGGCCGCTGGGCGCGGGTCTGCTCGCCGCCTGGACCGGCCCGACCGCCGCGATCGGCGTCGACGCGGCCAGCTTCGGCGTGTCGGCCGCCTGCCTCGCCGTCGTACGGATCCGTGAGCGGCCCGCCGACGACCGGGCGGGACAGCGGTCCGGGCTGTGGCGGGACCTGCGCACGGGGGTGACGTTCCTGTACGGCCATCCCGTGCTGCGCGCCCTCACCGCCCTGCTGTTCCTGTTCAGCTTCCTCACCCTGGGCCTGAACGACCTGGTCATCTACCACCTCAAGCACGACCTCGGCCACGACGACGGCACCGTCGGCACGGTGCTCGCGGCGGGCGCCCTCGGAACCGTCGCCGGCTCCCTGCTCGTGGCCCGGGTGCGCCGGAAGCTGGGCTTCGGACCGACCTGGACGGCGGCGGTCGCGGTGAGCGGCCTCGCCGTGGCGGGTCTGGGACGCGCGCAGGAGGTCACCGTCGTCGCCGTCCTCGCCGCCGCCTTCCTGGCGAGCGTGGCCGTCGCGGGCACCTGCTCCATGTCCCTGCGCCAGGAGGTCACTCCCGAACCCCTTCTGGGCCGTGTCACCTCCGCCTTCTGGACCCTCCAGTACGCGGCGGCCCCGGTCGGCGCGGCCGTCCTCACCTGGGCCGCGGAACGGTACGGCACCGCGCCGGTCGGGCTGCTGGCCGGCGGGTGCTGCGTGGCGATCGCCGGAGTGGCGCTGGTGACGCCGATACGGAGGAGCTGAGCCGGGCCGGGCCCCCGCGCCCGTCTCCTCAGTCCCGCCGCCCCGGCAACCGCGCCGCGGGCAGCAGCGCCAGCGCCAGCAGTGCCGCGGCGACCAGGTACGCCGTGCGGAAGCCGGACGGTTCCGGGCCGGCCGAGCCGAGGACCACCGAGATCAGTGCGGTGCCGACCGACGCGCTCACCTGCGCGTTGATGCTCAGCGCCGTGCCCGCCGCGGCCATGCGGTCCGTGGGCAGGTCCCGGCTCGCGGTCGTGCTCGTCGGCATCAGCACCATTCCGGCGCCGATGCCCATCAGCGTCGACGCGCACACAGGCTGCCAGGCCGGGACGTCCGCCACCCCGATCAGCAGGCCCGTGAGCGCCATGCCCAGCGCCCCCACCAGGATCCCGGCCCGGATCAGGGCGCGCGGGGACACCGTGTCGACCTTGCGGGAGGCGATCTGCATCGTCGTGCCGACGGCAAGCCCGACGGGCGCCCCGAGAAGACCGGTCGACGTGGCGCTCCAGTCCCGCACCTGCTGCCAGTACACCGGCCCCAGGAGCATCGAACCGAAGTAGCCGCAGGTGAACAGTGCGAGGGTGCCGATCCCGACGGCGAAGGTCCGGTCGCCCAACAGCCGCAGGTCCAGCAGTGGATGGCGGACGGTCAGGGCGCGGCGCAGGAAGCCGGCGACCAGGGCGGCTCCCGCCAGGGCGGGCGCCAGCGTGCCCGCAGCGGTGAAGTCGCCCCGCTCGCCGCCGCGCGCCAGCGCGTACAGCAGGAGCGCGAGGCCGGGCGAGAGCATCAGCAGGCCGGCGACGTCCAGCTTCGGCGCCGCGGCCGGCCCGCGGGGCGCGTCGGTTCGCAGCAGCCGCGCGGTGAGCACCGACGCCACCACCCCTATGGGGAGGTTGACGAGGAAGATCCACCGCCAGGACGCGGTGTCGAGCAGCCAGCCGCCGAGCACCGGGCCGGCCACCGGGCCCACCAGGATCGGCAGGCCGAGCAGCGCCATCGTGCGGCCGAACCGCTCCCGGTCGGCGGCGGCCATCGCCATGCCCATCCCGACCGGCATCAGCAGCCCCCCGCCGAGCCCCTGCACCACCCGGAACGCGATCAGGCTGGGCGCGTCCCAGGCACACGCCGCGAGCAGCGAGCCGAGGGTGAAGAGCGCGAGCGCGGTGAGATAGGCGCGCTTCGCGCCGATGCGGGCCATCACCCACGCCGCCGTCGGAATGACGGCGGCCAGCGCCAGGGCGTACGCCGTGGCGGTCCACTGGATCGTCTCCAGCGGGGCGCCGAACGTCTCGGAGAGACTGCGCATCGCGATGTGGACGATCGTGATGTCGAGGACCGACATCACCGAGCCGGTGGTCACGACGAGGAGGATGCGGTTCAGCGCCGAGGAGGAGGGGCGGAGGGCGTCCCCCGGCGCCCGGACGCCTCCTCCGGTGGCCTCTGTCGCGGTCATGTCCGCACCTCAGCCCTGGTAGGGGTGGGTCGCCCGGGCGGTCCGCAACGTCCGTCCCCACCAGTCGAGTTGCCCGAGCATGCCCTTGGCGGCGCCCTCGCAGACCGCGGTGTCCCGGGGCGCGCCGTCCTCCCCGAGACCCGACCACGGCCCGTGCAGGCTGACCGCGTCGCGTACGGTCACGGCGTGCAATTCGGCGAAGACCGGTCGCAGTTGCTCCACCGCGCGGACCCCGCCCGCCAGCCCGCCGTAGGAGACGAAACCCACCGGCTTGGCCTGCCACTCCCCGTGGTGCCAGTCGATGAGGTTCTTCAGGGAGGCCGGGAAGCTGTGGTTGTACTCAGGTGTGACGACGACGAACGCGTCGGCGGCGGCCAGGCGCGGGGTGACGTCCGCGAGTGCGGCCGCGGCCTCGGGGCTCGGTGCGCCGCCCCAGCCGGGCATGACCAGCGGCAGGTCGAGGTCGGCGAGGTCGATCACGTCCAGGTCGAGTCCGTCGTGGCCCGCGGCGGTGGCGACGAACCAGTCGGCCACGGCGCGCCCCTGCCGCCCCTCGCGGACGCTGCCGATGACGACGGCGACGCGCAGCGGGGTCTCGTGCTCGACGGTGGTCGTGGACATGGGTGTTCCCCCTCGTTGCTTCCCGGATCCCGTGGTGGGCTGGCTGCACGGCCGCGGCCCGCGGCCTCACGTTCGGTAAGCTACAACGGGCGTTGTCATAACTACAACGCCCGTTGTAAGTAGGGCGCATGGGTCTTTGGTCGTAGGCCGTCAGACCCAGGCCGCCGAGCCGCGACACGTGAGGAGACGGGCGTGGGCAGCACCAACGAGGCGTGGCTGGAGAAGGCGCGACGCGACTTCCCGCCCCGCAAGGTGGAGAAGTGGGTCGCGATGGCCGGCGCGGCCTGCACCGTCTTCGGCCGGGAGGGCTACGCGCGTGCCTCGGTCGACGCGCTCGCCGCCGAGGCCGGCGTGTCCACGCGCACGCTCTACAACCATTTCCCCGGCGGCAAGGCGGAGCTCTTCAGCACGGTCGTCACCTGGACGTCCTCCGAGGTGAAGGACGCCCAGATCGCCCGCCTGCACTCCGTGCTGGACCCGGAGCGCCCCCCGCGCCCGCAGGACCTGGAGCGCGATCTCGTCGCCCTGGCCCGCGGCTTCGTCGGCCTCATGGCCGACTACCCGAACCACTTCGCCCTGGTCCGCCACATACACGCCGAAGCCGACCACGTCCCGCCGGAGGTTCTGCAGGCATGGCGGGAGGCGGGACCGGCCCCGGCCGCCCGCGCCCTCGCCGACGCCTTGGAGGCCCTCGCCGACGCCGGCCTGCTCGACGTGCACGGCGACGCGGCCCTCGCGGCCGGCCACTTCATGGCCCTGATCTCCCACACCGTCACCCAGCGGTCCCACTACGGGGTACGGCCCCTGCCCCAGGAGGAGACGGAACGGCTGATCACGGGAGGCGTCGCGGCGTTCCTGCGGGCGTACCGGGCGGCATGACCACCGGCACGGCGGCACCGGCGGCGCCCGCGGCCGTCATCCGTGGCGGCCACCGCCGTCGGAAGTCAGCGGCCGTCATCCGTCCCGGCCGCCGCCGTCAGAAACCGCGGCCGTCAGGCGTTCACCCCGGCGTAGCGCGAGACTCCGCCGCCGCGCACCTCGATACCGCCGCTCACGCGAGGAAGCTCCCGGCGAGATGGGGCGAGAACGTGCACGTCCGGGGACCGGCCGGTGGTGAGCCGGCCGGCCGCGGGAGACGTCGACACCGCGTCGGAACGCAGATCAACGGGGCGATCGGTCAGCCGGCTCGCGGGCGTCGGGGACCCTCGGTCGGTCGGATCGGTCAGCGGACCTCCGAGAACACGAAGGAGAACTCGGCGGGCGCGGCGTTCAGGTAGTACCGCGGCAGCGGGCCCGGACCGCAGGACTGCGAGCCGATGCCGTGCTGGCCGTGGTCCAGGTTGACCCACACCGTTCCGCCCGGCACCAGATCCGTGCGGTGCCGTGCCGCGTCCAGCTGCTCGTTCGTCCAGCGCCGGGCGCTGAACCAGAACTCCGGGTCCCCCTCGATCCGCAGTCCGCCGAGTTCGGCCCAGCGCACGTCGGCGCGGGCGCCGTTCTCCTGCGGACGCACGTAAGGCGTCTGCATACCGTCCACGGTCGACCGCCAACGGCCGACCTGGGACGCCGCACGGGTGTCCGGATACGCCTCGCCGGGACCGCCGCCGAACCACGTCACCGCTTCGGCCTCGGACAGGCCGAAGCGGACGCCGAGCCGGGGCAGCGGCACCGTCCAGTCGCCCTCGGGGGTCACGGACACCGTCAGCCGCAGCCGGTTCCCGTCCGACGTCCACCGGTACACCGTCGCCAGACCCACCTCCCAGCCGGCGGGCGCCACCCGCGTCCGTACCGTCAGCGCGTCGCCGCCGGACTCCACCGCGTCCAGCCGGTGCCGCATCCGGTGCAGGCCCAGCTTGCGCCACAGCTCGCCGTGCCGGACGTCCGACTGCCAGGGCGCGCCCTCGTCGTTGTCGGTGGGCGCCCGCCACACGTCCAGGCGCAGCCCGGTCACCTCCACGGATCCGATGGTCCGCAGCGCCCCCGTGCGGGCGTCGAAGGAGGCCGGACCCAGGGTGATCAGAGCGCCGTCGGGCACCGGCCCCTCGGTCGCGGCGACGGACGGCAACGCCCGTGCGGCGACAGGCAGCAGACCCCACGCCACGACATGGCCCCGCGGCGCCCACGCGGTGTCCTCGGCCAGGACGGCCCGCACCGTCCACTGCGTCTCCGCGCCGCCGGGGACGCCCTCCGGCGGCGCGGGCAGCTTCACCTCGGCCGACTCGCCCGCCGCCAGCGCCGGTACCGGCAGACTGCCCGACTCGATCGTCTCGCCGTCCACCTGGAAGGCCCACGTGAAGGCCAGCGCCGACAGGTCCGCGAAGTCCTGCTTGTTGACGATCCGCACGGCGCCGTCCGCGCCGTCGCCGCTGATCGCGACCGGCTCGACGACCTTCTTGAACTCGACGAGCCCGGGGGAGGGGGTGCGGTCCGGGAAGAGCAGGCCGTCGCAGACGAAGTTCCCGTCGTGCAGCTCCTCGCCGAAGTCGCCGCCGTACGCGTAGCCGTAGCGGTCGTCCTTGACGCCGTGGTCGATCCACTCCCAGATGAAGCCGCCCTGGAGCCGCTCGTGCGACTCGAACAGCCGCTGGTAGTCGGCGATGCCGCCGGGGCCGTTGCCCATGGCGTGGCCGTACTCGCAGAGGATGAAGGGGAGGCGGCGCCGCTTGAGGGTGCCGCCGTCCAGGCCGCGGCCGATGCGCTCGACCTCCTCGTGGAAGGCGTACATGCGCGAGTACACGTCCGTGTCCCGGCAGTCGACGTCCCCCTCGTAGTGCACGAGGCGGGAGGCGTCGCGCCCGCGGATCCACTCGGCCATCGCGGTCAGGCCGCGTCCGGTGCCGGCCTCGTTGCCCAGGGACCAGATCACCACCGACGGGTGGTTCTTGTCCCGCTCGACCATGCGGGCGGCACGGTCGAGCAGGGCCGGGGTCCAGCGGTCGTCGTCGACGGGATTGTCCCGCCAGTCCTGCTCGACGAAGCCGTGGGTCTCCAGGTCGCACTCGTCGATCACCCACAGCCCGTACTCGTCGCACAGCTCGAGGAAGGCCGGGTGCGGCGGGTAGTGGGAGGTGCGGACGGCGTTCACGTTGTGCCGCTTCATCAGCAGCACGTCCTCGCGCATGGTCTCCAGGTCGAGCGCGCGGCCCCGCTCCGGGTGCCACTCGTGCCGGTTGACGCCCTTGAACAGGACCGCCCGGCCGTTGACCTTGATCAGGCCGTCCTCCAGGGCGACCGTGCGGAAGCCGATCCGCAGCGGGACGCGCTCGCCCGCCGTGACCAGCTCACCGTCGTACAGCCGGGGCGTCTCCGCGCTCCACGGCTCGACGGGGACCGTCACCGGCTCGCCCGTCGCGACATCGATGTCCAGGGCCGGCACGGTCACCCGCCCGTCGACGTCGGAGTCGACGCGCAGGGTGCCCTCGCCCGTGACGTGGTCGTAGGAGGCGTGCACGAAGAAGTCGAGCGCGCTGCCCGCCGGGCGGTGCAGCAGCGTCACGTCACGGAAGATGCCCGGCAGCCACCACTGGTCCTGGTCCTCCAGGTACGAGCCCGCCGACCACTGGTGGACGCGGACCGCCAGTATGTTGCCGACCGTCTTCAGCAGACCGCCGACCGCGAACTCGTGCGGCAGCCGTGAGCCCTTGAACTCGCCGATCTCCGTGCCGTTCAGCCAGACCCGGGCGCAGGACTCCACGCCGTCGAACCGCAGGACCGCACCGCCCTCGGCCGGGTCGGGCCAGTCCTCCGGCAGGTCGAAGACGCGCAGATGGTCGCCGGTCGGGTTCTCGGTCGGGACGCGCGGAGCGTCGACCGGGAAGGGGTAGAGGTGGTTGGTGTAGACGGGGGAGCCGTGCCCCTGGAGGACCCAGTGGCCGGGGACCGTGACCTCGGCCCAGTCCCCGGCGTCGTGGCCCTCCGCCGCGAACGAGTCGTCCTCGGCGTCGGCCGTCGCCGACAGTCGGAACCGCCAGCTTCCGTTCAGCGACAGGGATCGCGCGTCCGAGGAGGCGTACCAGGCTCGGGGCGGAAGGGCCCCGCTGCCCGGCGAGACGTCCTCGACGTAGTCGGCGGACGGGGAGGTGGTGCGGAAAGTCATCGGTCTCCAGGTCGTGAGAAGAGGACGTCAGCCCTTGATGCCCGACTGAGCGATCCCCTGCACCAGCCAGCGCTGGAGGAAGAGGAACACGAACACCAGGGGCAGGATGGAAATCGTGGCCGCCATGAAGATCTGGTGGAACACGACGGTCTGACCGGTCGTGTAGGAGGAGAGCGCGACCTGGACGGTCCACGCGCTCGGGTCCTGGCCGATGACCAGCGGCCACAGGAAGGCGTTCCACCCGTTGATGAAGGTGATGGTCGCGATCGCCGCGAAGAAGTTCAGCGAGTTGGGCACCACGACACGCCAGTACGCGCCCCAGTAACCCAGCCCGTCCACGCGCGCCGCCTCCTCCAGCTCCTTGGGGAACCCCAGGAAGTACTGCCGGAAGAGGAAGCACGTGAAACCACTGAACAGGCCCGGGATGATCAGGCCGCGGTAGGTGTCCACCCAGCCGAGGGACGAGACCAGCACGAAGCTGGGGACGAAGGTCACCGCGGTCGGGACCATCAGGGTGCCCAGGACGACGTAGAACACCTTGTTGGCGTGCTTGTACGGGATGCGGGCCAGGCCGTAGCCCGCGAGGGAGCACACCAGCAGGACGCCGACGGTGTGCAGGACGGCGACGACCGTGGAGTTCCACAGCGACCGGGCGAAGGGCACCGACGAGTTCTCGAACAGGTCGCCGACGTTGCCCCACTGGAGGTCCGTGGGGAAGAACTTCCAGTTCTCCCCGGTGATCTCGGCGTCGGTGGACAGGGCGTTGCGGACCAGCAGGTAGAAGGGGACCAGGAAGAGGAACGCGGCGACAGCGGTGGCCACGTAGAGGCCGGTGGAGCTCATCACGCTCCCGCCGCGCCGAGCACGGCGGGGTTCGCGGGACGGCGGGGTCTTGTCCAGCTCGGGCATGGTGGCGGTCACTTGGACTCGTCCCCCCTTCCGAAGCCCATGATCCTGCCCTGGAACAGGGTCACGAGACAGATGAGGACGGTCAGGATGACGGCTCCCGCGCTGCCGGCGCCGTAGTCCTGACTCTCGCCCAGGGCCTTGTAGTACAGCTCGACGAGGGGTGGACGCCCCCACGTGGTCTTCGACAGGAGGTTGAAGAACTCGTCGAAGGCCTGGTAGGCGGCGATGAGCAGCAGCAGGATCACCGCCGTGGAGGTGGCGCGCAGTTGGGGCAGGGTGATGTGCCGGAAGGTCTGCCAGCCCGGCCTGGCGCCGTCGATCGCGGCGGCCTCGTACAGCTCGCCCGGGATGTTCTGCAGCGCGGCCAGGAAGAGGATCATGTAGAAGCCGGACTGCAGCCACAGCCGTGCCGTGACGATGACCAGCCAGTACCAGGGCGGGTTGGGGTCGGCCAGCCAGGCGATGTTCTCGATCCCGAACCAGCCGAGGACCGTGTTCATCAGGCCGAAGCGGACCCCGCTGAAGATGGACATCTTCCAGATCAGCGAGGCCGCCACGTAGCTGCACGCGGTCGGCAGGAAGAACACCGAACGGAAGAACGCCCGCATGAAGCGCAGCCGGTTCACCAGCAGGGCGAGCCCCAGGGAGAACGCCCAGGTGGTGGGCACGATGAACGCGGCGAAGACGGTGAACGTGCCGAGCGAGCCGACGAAGTCGGGGTTCGTCAGCATGTACGTGTAGTTGTCGAAGCCGATGAACGTGTCGGGCGTGACGGTGAAGCGGGCCTCGAAGAAGCTGAGCCAGACGCTCCAGAGGATCGGCGCGTAGATGAAGATCGCCAGGCCGATGAGGAACGGCCCGGTGAAGACCCAGAAGTTGAAGGTGGGGCTGCCCCGCAGACCCCGCCGTGGCTTGGCCGGGGCCGTCTTCGCAGGGGCCGGGGGCGCGAGGTCCGGCGTCTTCGTCGTCGACATGTCGTGACCTGCCCGGCGGTCTATCCGAAGAGCTTCTCGAGCTCGCGGTTGACGGCCGTGTCCGCCTTGTCGAGGGCGGCCTCCGGGTCCATGTCCTTGCGGACGGAGTTGGCGAAGACGTCCTCGAGGGAGGTGATCATGGCCTGGGTCCAGCCGATGTTGTCGAAGTGCCCGAACTCGTTGAAGAGTCTGACGCCCTCGGCGGCGTTGCCCGACTTGAGCTTGGTGGCGGACTGCGCGATCGAGGTGCGCGGCGGGATGTGGAAGCCGTAGGACGTGGCCCAGTCCTCCTGGTACTCCTTCTGGTCGATCCACAGCCACTTGACGTACTCCTTGGCCGCGTCGACGTTCTTGCCCTTGGCGTTGACGAACATCGACCAGCCGCCGTTGTAGACGGACTGCTTGCCGGCGTCCGTGACCTTCGGGAAGGGGAAGACCCCCCAGTCGTCGCCGAGCGCTTCCTGGACCTGCGGCATCGCCCACATACCGCACCACTGGATGGCGCACAGGCCCTGGTTGAAGGAGGACGGGTCCCAGGACTCGGTCGGGGCGCCGAGGAGAAGGTGTCCGCTGGTGAAGAGCCCCCGCATCTTCCTGATGCCCTCGACGACGCCGGGCGTGTGGTAGGCGATCTGGTTCTTCTCGTCGAGCGTGTCGGCGCCGGCCGCCCAGATCATCGGGTTGATCACCGAGTGCAGGTCGTTGCCCATGTACAGGCCCTTGACCTTGCCGGTGGTGAGCTTGGCGGCGGCCTCGATCAGCTCGTCGAACGTGGTCGGCACGCCGACCCCGGCCTTCTCCAGCATCGACTTGCGGTAGTAGAAGAACTGCGGGTCGTCGATCATCCGGACGCCGTACGTCTTCCCGTCCACCGTGTGCGAGGCGATGTCGGCCGGGTTGAAGTCGTCCTTGACCGGGCTGATGATGTCGGTCAGGTCCGCCACCTGGCCGCTCTTGATCAGCTGGATCTGCGGGTGGAACTCGAAGAGGTCGGGCGCGTTCTCGGTGAGCAGCGTCGCGAAGAGCTTGTTCTCGAAGTCCGACGAGGTGATCCACTGCGTGGTCACGTCGGCCTCGTCGTAGGCCCTCGCGTACTTCTTGATGGCCTGTTCGGTCCCCGCCTCGCCGTAGGCGTGGAAGTACTGGGTGAGGTGGACGCCCGAACCCGCCCCGCCGCTGCGTCCGTTGTTGCTGCCGCACGCGGCCAGCGTCCCGGCGGCGGCCATGCCCGCTGCGGCACGGAACAGTGAACGGCGGGACCAGTTGCTGTTGCTCATTGCCGACATGCTGACGTCCTTGTCTCGAGTACGGCTGCGGCTCAGACGGCTTCAGCGCCAGATGGCTCGATTGGCGTTGCGGTGCGGGACGTTAACCTTCGGCTAAGGCTTCGGCAAGGGGTTGGACGAAGCCTGTTCGAAGCGTTGTGTAGCGTTCGGAATACCGGACGTGAGGAAAGGGTGGGGGCGGACGGCGCGGAGCGCCGGAGGGTCAACCGGCCACGGAGCCGGGCCTGTCGGGGGATCGCCTGCGCTGCCCGACGGCCTGCAAGGCTCCTTCGAGCGCGAACGTCGCCGCGCCCAGGCACACCGGGTCGGTGGGGATCGGGGAGAGGACGATCTCGGTCGAGGCCAGCGGTCGGTGCAGCGCGTGCCGGGCGACCGCCGTGCGGACCTCGCGCAGCAGGGGTTCGCCGAGCCGGGCGGCGACCCAGCTGCTCAGCACGACGACCTCCGGGTTGAGGAGGTTGACCAGGTCGGCGATGCCCGCCGCCAGATAGCGGGCGGTCTCCCGGATCACCTCGACGGCCACCGGGTCCCCGGCGGCGACCGCCCGGGCCAGTGCGTCGACGGTCGCCGTCTGGTCCTCGGCGTGCAACAGGGGGCTCCGCGGGCTGAGTTCGCGCAGGTTCTGCATGATGCCGGGCGCGCCGACGTACGTCTCCACGCAGCCGTGTTTGCCGCAGTGGCACGGCCGTCCGCCGAGCACCAGCGTGGTGTGCCCCCACTCGCCGGCGCTGTTGCTCACCCCGCGGTGCAGCCCGCCGCCCAGGACCAGACCGGCGCCGACCCCGGTCCCGAGGTTGACGACCACGGCGTCCCCGTGCCCGCGCGCGGCCCCGAACCACAGCTCGGCCACCGCGCAGGCGCGCAGCGGATTGTCCAGGTACAACGGGTACGCGATGTGCTCGGAGAGCAGGTCGAGCAGCGGCACGTCGTGCCAGTCCCAGTTGGGGGCGTACTCGCAGACGCCGGTGTCCCGGTCCACCTGTCCCGGCACGCTCACGCCGACGCCCAGCACCCGGGCGGCCTCGACACCGGCCTGCGCGACGACCGATCCGGCGGCCGCGGCGACATGGCCGACCACCTGCTCCGGGCGGCTCTCCCCGGGGCGCATGTCCTCCTCGGCGCGGGCCAGCACGTTCAGCGCGAGGTCGAACAGCTCGACATGGACGTACGTCTCCGCGATGTCCACGCCGATCAGCGCACCCCCCGAGGCGTTGACCGCGACGAGACCTCGCGGGCGGCCGCCCGCGGAGTCCTCGAACCCGACCTCGGTGATCATGCGGAGGTCGAGCAGCTCGCCGACGAGGGTGGCGACGGTGGCGAGGCTGAGCCCGGTGGCGGCGGCCAGCTCCTGCCGGGAGGTGGGCGACCGGGCGATGATCTGACGCAGCACCTCGTAGCGGTTCGCCGTGCGGATGTCGCGTGACGTGCGCTTCACCGGAGAGCCCCTCCCTTCCGTGCCGGGCGGGCCGGGGCGGGGTCGGCACCGGCGCGGCGTCAGGCTATGGCGTCCCCGGGAGGTTCGACAAGGGGTTAGGAAAGGGGCTTTACGAAGTCGGTGGGGAGGGAGTGCCTCACTGGTCCGGGTCGAAGTCGAGGCCGGGGTCGAGGTCGAGTTCGACGTCGAGGACGTCCGCCAGGAACGCGTTGGTGAACGCCCCCGAGGGGTCCAGCTCCCGCACCAGCTTCCGGAAGTCGTTCATCCGCGGATACCGCCCGCGCACCACCTCGGCCGGCACGGTGAAGACCTTGCCCCAGTGCGGCCGCGGCGCGAACGGGTCCAGGACGGCCTCCAGTTCCCGTACGACGGGCAGCACGGCCTCCGTGTCCGCCACCCACGTGAAGTGCAGGGCGACCGAGTCGCGCCCGTACGCGGGGCTGAGCCACTGCTCGTCGGCGGCGACGGTCCGCACCTCGCAGGTCTGCAGGACACCGGCCACCGTCTCCCGGATCCCGTCGATCGCATACAGCGCGTCGACGGCGTGGTCACGCGGCAGCAGATACTCGCTCTGCAGCTCGTTCCCGCTGCTCGGCGTGAACTCCGCCCGGAAGTGCGGCAGCCGCTCGTGCCACGGCCCCGGCACCCCGAACTGCTCGGTGCAGTTGACCGCCGGCATGCCCGGCACCGGGTGCAGCGCCTCCGTGGCCGGCCGCCCCCACGGGACGTCGGCCAGGGGCTGGTCGGTGCGCCGTTTCAGCCACGCCTGCCGGAAGCCGGGCGCGCGCCAGTCGGTGAACAGGCTGACGCTGTACGCGGCCCCCGCCACCGCCTCGAAGTCCAGCCCGTCCAGGGGCACTTCGGTGAACAGGTGCTGCTCGACGTCGAACGTGGGCTCCAGGTCGAGGGTGAGGGCGGTGACGACACCCAGGGCGCCCAGCGAGGTCACGACGCCGCCGAACCGCGCGTCGTCCCGCCCCATGACGCCGAGGTGCCCGTCCGCGGTGACGAGCTCCACCTCCCGGACGGCGGCGGCGAGCGACTTGTTGCGCACCCCCGACCCGTGTGTGCCGGTCGCCACCGACCCGGCCACCGAGATGTGCGGCAGCGAGGCCATGTTGGACAGCGCGAGTCCGTGCGCGTGGACCCGGCGGGCCAGCTCGGCGTACCGCACCCCGCCGCCGACCCGCACGGTCCGCGCCGTCGTGTCGACGTCCACCTCGACGGGCAGCGCGTCCAGCGACAGCAGCACGCCGCCGGGCGCCGGCTCGGCTATCCGGTTGAACGAGTGTCCGCTGCCCAGCACCCGCACCGGCCGTTCGCTGCCCCCCACGAGCAGGCGCAGCGCGTCGAGGGTGCGCGGGCGGTGCAGCTCCTTCGCGGCGAAGGTGATGTTGCCCGCCCAGTTCGTCACGGTCGACGTCATGGGTGCCGTCCTTCCGGATGTGCGGTCTGCGAGTCCTCGCTGGAACCTACCTCGTCCGCTGGAGCAGTGGCCGAGACCGACCTCCGGTGACGCGGTTACCCGGTGAGCAGCCCACGGTATGCGGCGACGACACCCGCGGACACCGCCTCCGGACTGCCGGTCCCGTCGATCCGTGTCAAAACCCCGCGATCTTCCAGAAGTCGGACGACCTCCCGATTGCTCGCGGCGTAGGTGCGCAGACGGTTCCTGATGACCTCAACGTCGTCGTCATATCGGACCTGGAGAGGCCTTCGACAACGTGCGCAGAGGTCTGCCGCCCCTCGCCGGGCCGGGCCACAGGACGCGCAATACCGTCGCTGGCTCGCCCGCGTCAGGAGAACTTCTTCCGGCGCATCCAGGTAGATCATGCCCATCACCGGCGAGCCTGATATGTCTTCGAGGAAATCAAGTTGCGCCACTGATTTGGGAAAGCCGTCCGAAATGAGGGCTTCCGGTGACGCCGCGAGACTCTGGGAGAGAGGAGAACGCAGAATCCCGCACACGACGCGATCCGGTGACCGGATTCCTTGGGAGCTGTAGGAGAGGAACTCAGTTCCGAGGGCCGACCCCTTGTGTGCCTCTTCCCTGAGCAGGAGCCCGGCTGAGAAAACGGTGGCACCTGTGACGCGGGCGAGCGAAGCCGCCTGCGTCGTCTTACCCGCTCCGGGATAGCCTCCCATGAGTACAATTTTCGAACGCTCTCGTATCGTCAACGCCATCACTCGATGCCTGGAGATCGGTTCGTTCCCGTCAGCCGTTCGGGTCCGTGAATTTCCTTGAAATAATCGACCGTTGCGGGGTGCAGCATGCTCTGCCACTCCGCGCCCGCACGGATGCGTGCCCGTACCTCGGAGGCGGAGACAGTTGGCAGGTCCTTGACGCCGACGACCACGACGTCCTCGCCCAGGGACGTGTAGTGTCGCAGCTTCACCGATTCGAATTCGTCGCGATCGGTGAGATAGATGACCCTGGCGCTCGGATAGAAGCTCGCAGTGAGATGCCAGTCCACATCTGGCCGCGGTACTCCGATCACCCTCAGTTCAACGGGCAAGGGTTCCGCGGAGAGTGCCAGGCGGATCATCTCCATCCGTTCCCAGACGGTCAGTGGGTTACGGCAGGCCGCGCCTGCCTCGGCAGCCCTCCTGCCGTAAGCACCTCGACCGGACGCGGCGCTTGTCGCGATGACGGCGATCGTCAGAGGCCGCCCCAGTCGGGCCATTCTCCTTATGGTGCGGAAGTGGCCGAGGTGGAACGGCTGGAAGCGGCCTGCCCATACTGCGTAGGTCGTTCTGAACACATCCTTCCGGTCAGCCCGATGAGAGCGGGCACGGCCCTCGCTGGGCGGATACCGGTCCGTCACGGCTGGTTCGCCCGGCGCGCCCCGATGGCTTCCATGTGCTGTCTCAGCGTCGATTGGAACTGCTCTGCGGCGCGGTGCCGCCTGCGCCATCTCCACAGACTCATGGAGGCCTCTGCCGTGAGGAGTGCTTCCCGTTCGGTTCCCGTGCCGGCCAAGGCGAAGACCATCTGAAACCGCACGACCTGGTGGGAGGGCCACTCCCGGCGAACCACCCAGGACACGCGTTGGCGTGACTGACCGATGTTTTGCACCGACCGGCGGACGTTCCGGCTCAGCAGTTCGTCGAGCAGTGCTTCCGCCGAGGTGACCCCGGTGACCCGGATCTCCTCTCTCAGCCTGAGGTTGCGGGCGCCGCGGGACCACCGTCCTGCGGCGTAGAGGGCGGCGTAGGCGAGGCATGCGCCGCCCAACAGCGGTAGGCGCCAGTCGTCGCCGAGTCCCAGACTCGTCTTCAGCTGCAGGGCCAGGGAGAGGCCCGTCACGAGACTGATGAGGTTCAGCACCCTCGTCACGGCGCGGTCCCGGTGCATCGACTCGGTCGACTGCTCCAGCAGGTCCCTCTGGTGCGCGACCAGTTCTCGTTGGTGCAGACCCACGCTCGTCTCCCTGATGCGGACGACGATGGCGTCGAGCTGGTTGGTTTTGTCGCGCAGCAGGGCCAGCAGGTCTGCCACGTCGAACGTCTTGTAGGCCTGTCGATAGAAATGGCGTGCACGTTTGCTGGTCGAGAGGTAATAGCCGTAGAACTCGTTGAATGTTCGAAGCGAACTGAGGTGCAGACGTCTGGCGAGCTCGGGTGATATCTCCTCGAACTCGAAGTGTTCGTACTGGGCCAGTTGGGCCTGCACCAACTGTAGCTGTGCGGTGATCAGCAGGTCCCAGATGCGGATCTCCACCATGGCCAGATAGTAGAGATCTTCGACTTCGGCTTCGTCGTACGGGTGCTCATAGAACACCGTGTTGCGCATGTTCATCTTGAGGACGCCGACGGGTGAAAGTGAACTGTTCGGTTCGTCCGGGTAACGAGAGCCTTGGGGGAAGCGTCGCTGCCAAGCTTCGATGACGCGTACGGACAGCGCGTGGAACTCGTTCTCATATCGAGCGTAAAGAGACATCCCGCTGTCGGTGGCCGCATTTACAGTTTCCGGGGAGAGCTCGATGAGATGGATCATTGAATACGTGCGGACGTAGTCTGTGCGTGCGGATTCTATGAACGGATCCAGGGTTGTGCGTAAGAATTCGATACGGCGCGGGATGTCAAAGGTGGACCCGTCAGACAGTGCGAGCGTGGACCTCTCGCGCACCAGTGCATTGCTGAGAAAGATGATCTGGTCGGTGTCGAGCGGCTTCTGGATTTCCGTCACGAAGACCAGACAGCCGATGCCGCTGGCGCTCAGGATGAGGTGCTCGCGAAACTGAGCGCCCCGGAGAAGTTCGAGATGGGCCCTTCTGGCGTCTGCGTGCCCGACCTCCAAAGGGTCGACGGAGAGGTTGGTCACCGGGGTCGGATCCCGGTGCTGGATCTTGATCAGAGGCTTGGCATGCTCCGTGTCGAAATGATGGGAGTTTCTCCGTACGTCGGACACGGAAAGAGAACGGTGTGATGTAGAAAGGCCGATCCGGACCTCGCTCAGTGACTTGATCTCACCGAAATCTATGGTGATGAGGCCGACAATACGGGTCTTGAGCGATACCAGCATCGAGTGCACACCTCAATCGAAAGCAAGCCCGATGGGCCGACTGGGAACCGGATCCAGGACCTCGCCGGAGAACGTCGACCTGATGACGTTGATGAGCTCACTACGCCGATCATCCGACGCATAGGGTGCCTGTAGGTGGAATGGAATGACGCGGCGGGCATTCGCCTCTGCGGCGACTTCGGCCAAATCTTCAGCACACATGTGCTTCAACCGTTCCGCGATGGGGCCGAAATCGCTTCTTGTTCCGAAGCACTCGCCGATCAGGGTGTGTGCAGTTGTCGCGGCTTCCCGTAGTGCCTCACACGGGGCTGTGTCCGAGGAATAGACGAGCAACTTGGTGTTCTCTTCGGTGTTTTTCATCACCAAGCCCAGTCCAGTGACCGTGTGGTGCGTCGGAAAGAATTCCAGGGCGTAGGTGCCCAGCTCAACGGCGGCACCTGGCTCGACGGGCACCCACTCGATGGGGAACGTGCGCTCGGGATAGAAGATGCGCAGCAGGCTCTGTGCCCTGGCGAGGTCTTCGGTGGATGCCATGACCCGCAGAGCTGGGGCGGGTCCGTGCAACCGCTGCTGGGCATCACGGGTGAAGACAAGGTTCGCGAAGCCCTGCATGTGGTCGCTGTGGCAGTGGGAAAGAAAGATGTGCGTGATCGTGGTGAGTGGAACGGAGTGCTTCGTCAGGGAATAACCTGGATTCAGCCCCACGTCCATCATGAGCCGTGAAGTGCCGGTGTCGACCATGAAGGAGCTTGTTTCCCCCAGGGTCGACAGGGCCCATACGCCGAGTGGGTAGATTTCCATTTTATCCCTCGGGAAGATGGTCGATCAATTTGGAGCTGCCGTTCTGCATGGATTCGAGCAGGTCGGCGTGGAAGAGGTCGGTCAGGCTTGCGGAAAGTAAACTCACCACGCTGATCCAAGTGACGGAAAGTTCTTCTGAGGCGTCGTAGATGTCATGCACGAGGTTGTAGTATCTCCACTCCGCCGCGCTGATGGAATTGCGGTGAAGACGTTGTATGTGGCCTGCGTGAACATCAAGAGAGGCATCAGCTGTAGCGGGGGGTGGAAACATCTCCCGCAGCGGGAGTGTGATCCTCTTCAGATGCAGCAGGGTCGGGGGGACCGACAGATAAGCCAGACTGTGTCGGGAGGCCAGCACGCGGCTGTACAGGAAGTTCCTGGTGGCGTCGTCCGGAACTGCCTGCAGGATGTATGCGCATTCGTCGAAGACGTGCTCATCGAACAGTACGGTCAAGAAAATGCTCGCGCCGTGCAGGGTCAGGTGGTCCACCAGCGACCGCGTTGCTCTGCCCAAGGTTTCGGGTCGGCCGTGCCGGATCTCTTCTCCGAGATCGGTCAGAAGTGCGCGCAGAGTGTGCATGGCGGACCGTCGGCTGGAGATCCAGCTGGAGAAGAGTTCTTCGTCGGTGCGGAGGCGATGCCAGCATGCTCGCGGTGAAGGAATGCCGTCGTACGTGATCGAGTTGCTCTTCGGATCGAAGGAGAAGCTCGCCTCTGGCAGTCCGATGACGGTGGGCGCTGCGGTGAACGCCGGTCTAAGAAGCTCATAGTCGAGCGCACCGACTCTGGCCGCCGGCACCACAGTCGCCGAGGAGATGTCTTCGGCTTGGCTACCGACATACGACTGGATATCGGAGCCGTGTCCTGTGAACGGCACTCCTATCAGATACCTGAACCGCACGCCATCACCGTGAGCCTGCCTGCGTCGCAGTCGAGATCCACATATGCGTCGTCGGGGATCTGCTCAACACCGGATACCGCGACCAAGAGAGGGATCCCCCTGGCTCGGAGAATGTTGGCAGGGTGTGAGGTGATGCCTCCGATTGCCGCCACGACCCCCTGTACCTGGCCTAACTCGGCCACGGCATCCAATCGCAGGGGGCCCGTGAACAAAGCGATGTCCATACGGGGAACAACTGTTCCTTGCCAGCGCCATGCTCTGCCCTTTACCCGGCCGGGAGACGCTGGCCTTCCGAGTAGGATCATGATCCCTTCCGGCTTCGGTGTTCAGGTCAGGTGACCGAGAGCAAGTCACGAAGTGCGTGGCTCCCGAGCGATGGACGTGTTCCGGAGTATGGCAGTGAGCGCATCGCTGCGCCACATGCTGTGCGACAAAATAAACCTGAGGTTGTTTCCCGGCGCCAAAAGAAATCTCTTGGGATGGCCGGGGCGAAAGGTGCTGTGGTTGCGGGCTTCGCCCTGCCCCTCGCGCCTGTCACCGAGCCCACGTGGCTCGCACAACACGAGGCCCCCCGCCCCCACCCCCGCCGACCCCGGGGCATACCGTGAGGAGTCGTACGCCTGAGCCGGGAGGAGAGACGGATGGGCAGCCGTACCGCGCTGGTCGAGGATCTGATGGAGCGCTTTCCGCATGTGCCGCGGGAGGCCGTCTTCAAGGAGGACCTGCTGCGCGGAGGTGTGGCCTTCGACCCCTCCGCGCTCAGCGACAACGAGAGCGGCGAGGTCAAGCCGAAGTCGTACTTCATCTTCTCCTTCGACCACGGCACCCTCCCCGAGCTGGGCGAGGCCGCGCTGCGGCGCCCCCCGGAGGAGATCATCCTCACCGGCGGCCCGTACGACCTGCGGCGGACGGTCGTCTCGGTGCGGGTGAACCCGTCCTCGCCGTACCGGGTGGCGGCGGACGACGAAGGGCTCCTCGGGCTCTACCTCGACGGGAAGCGCATCGCCGACGTCGGTGTGCCGCCGATGCCCGAGTACTACCGGCACACCCTCTCCAACGGGAAGTCCGTGATGGAGGTCGCCCCCACCATCCAGTGGGGCTACCTGATCTACCTGACCGTCTTCCGGGTCTGCCAGTACTTCGGCGCCAAGGAGGAGTGCCAGTACTGCGACATCAACCACAACTGGCGCCAGCACAAGGCGGCCGGCCGGCCCTACACGGGCGTCAAGGACGTCGAGGAGGTCCTGGAGGCCCTCGAGATCATCGACCGGTACGACACCGCCAAGGCCTCCACCGCCTACACCCTCACCGGCGGCGCCATCACCAAGACGGTCTCCGGACGCGACGAGGCCGACTTCTACGGCCACTACGCCAAGGCCATCGAGGAGCGCTTCCCCGGCCGTTGGATCGGCAAGGTCGTCGCCCAGGCCCTCCCGCGCGACGACGTGCAGCGCTTCAAGGACTACGGCGTGCAGATCTACCACCCCAACTACGAGGTGTGGGACCGCCGCCTGTTCGAGCTGTACTGCCCGGGCAAGGAGCGCTACGTCGGCCGCGACGAGTGGCACAAGCGCATCCTGGATTCGGCGGAGGTCTTCGGCGCCCGCAACGTCATCCCGAACTTCGTCGCGGGCGTGGAGATGGCCGAGCCGTTCGGCTTCACGACGGTCGACGAGGCGATCGCCTCGACGACGGAGGGCCTGCGCTTCTTCATGTCGCACGGCATCACCCCGCGCTTCACCACCTGGTGCCCGGAGCCGACCACCCCCCTCGGCAAGGCCAACCCGCAGGGCGCGCCGCTGGAGTACCACATCCGCCTGCTGGAGGCCTACCGGGCCACGATGGACGACTTCGGCCTGTCCTCGCCCCCCGGCTACGGCCCGCCCGGACCCGGCCGTGCCGTCTTCTCCGTCAGCTCCTTCATGGACAGCCTGCCGGCGGAGGAGACCGCGCCCGTCCGATAACGCTTTGATGACGCCGTTCAGAGAGGCGGTACGGCGTTGAGTCACAGGGCAGGCGTCGTCCGTACGACAGGTGCCGGACACCGGCGTCGTGGGGGGCGCGTCCGCCCTGTGCTGACATCTGAACAGGGCGCTTGTCAGTTGTGTGGGAGACGTGAAAAGCTCTGGCCCTGCCGCGAGGTTCCCCCAACTTCATTGGCGACATGGCGAGTTGACCTTGCTTGTGGATGCAGGAGACCCATGCCCGACCTGCCGACCCCGAAGGACGACGCCGAGGCCGCGCTGTTCTCGGAGTGCTGGGACGCCGTCCTGTCGTACGCCGACCTGTGCACGTCCGGCTCCACGGCGGCCAACCAACTGGCCCGCGAGGCGTTCGCGCTCGGCATACGCGAGGCCCGCGCCGCCGAGGGCGGTACCCGGCACAGCGCCGGCCGCCGCGCGTCCCGGCTGCCCCGCATCCCCCTCCTGCTGACCGCCGTACGCACCACGGCCGCCGCCTGGGAGGCGCAGGGGCAGGGCCACAAGCTCGACCCCGACCTGCGGCTGTGGCTCAACTCGGACAAGGCCGCACGCTACACCGGCCCGCCCCTGAGCCGGCCCATCGCCCTGCGCGGGCTGCGCGACATGCAGGAGCCGGACGCGGCGCTGCTGTGGCTGGCGGAGGTGGAGGCGCTGCCGCTGCGCGCCGTCGCCCGCCGGCAGGGGCTGGACCCGGCCGCCGCCATGGAGGAACTGAACCAGGTCCGCGGCCTGTTCCGGGACCGCTGCCACCGCAACCACCTCGACACGCCGCTGGACGCCGAGTGCCGCAGCTACGTCCGGCTCCTCGACGCCGTCACCCGCTCACCCGTCGCCGACACGCCCGAGGACCTCTCGCGCCACCTCGCCACCTGCGTGGAGTGCGCGGAGGCCGCGGCCTGCCTGCGCCTGCACGGCGGCGGGCTGCCCGCCGCCCTGGCCGGCGGGGTCATCGGCTGGGGCGGCCTCGCCTACCTGGAGCGCCGCCGCCGCGCCGCCGAGGTCCGCATGAGCGCCGGCCGCCCCGACGCGCCGGAACCGGACGGCGAGCCGGTGGACGCCGCCGCGGGCAAGGCGCGCGTCCTGCGCAACGGCCTCCTCGTCGCGGCCGTCCTCGTCTCCGCGCTGGCCCTCGCGGTGTCGCTGATGCCGTTCGGCGACGGCGACGACACCTCCGCGCACGGCGGCTCACCCTCCGACAGCACCCCGGTGGCCGGCCCCGGCAACCCGTCCCTGCCGCCCGCCGTCCCCGCCCCGTCGGACCCCTCGACCTCGTCGACCGCCTCCGCCGCCCCCTCGCCGAAGCCCTCCGCCAGCCGCACGCCCACGACGACCGGCAGACCCGACCCGGAACCCCAGGGCACCAGCTCCTCCACCGCCGGGACCGGGCAGGCGGCGACCTGCGCGGTCGACTACGACCTGGTCAACCAGTGGCCCGACGGCTACCAGGCCACGGTCACCGTCACCACCGAGCAGGCCCTCTCCTCCTGGAGCGTCGCCTGGTCCTTCCGCGACGGCCAGAAGGTCGACCAGATGTGGGACGCGAGCTTCTCCCAGCACGGCACCCGTGTCACCGCCACCGCCGCCGACTACAACAGGACCGTCCCCGCCGACGGCTCCCTCTCCTTCGGCTTCCTCGCCTCCTGGCAGGGCACGAACACGGCTCCGTACGACTTCAGCCTCAACGGACGGGAGTGCACCGCCTCCTGACCAGCCTGCGCCGGGGGCGGGTCACACCGGCACGAGGCCCGGACTGCCCGCCTCCGTCACGAAGGACGCCGCCGTCGAGACGGGGGCGTCCGGGGTCGTCACCGCGGAGACGGTGCGGAAGTCGGCGCGGGCCCGGGCGCGGTCCAGCCGGACCCGGACGTAGCCGCGGCGGCCGTCGTAGAACCTCAGGTGGGGATTGGCGGTCAGGTACGTCTGCCAGTTCGCGGGGCGTTGGGCGCCGTCCTTGCCGCTGGCGATCGACGTGGCGACGATCTCGGTGCCCACGGTCCGCGACGCCGGGTCGTCGAAGTCGTCCTTGATGTCGAAGGCGTATCCCACGTGCATGTCGCCCGTGAGGACCATCAGGTTCTCCACCCCGGCCGACTTCGCCCCGGCGAGGACGCGGTCGCGGGAGGCGCGGTAGCCGTCCCAGGCGTCCATCGACATCGGCGCCTGCTCGGCGAGGTCCAGCCTGCGCTGGGAGAAGCAGACCTGTTGCGGCATCACGTTCCACAGCGCCTCCGAGGCCCTCCAGCCGTCGATCAGCCACCGCTCCTGGGCCGCCCCGGTCATCGAGCGCGCCGGGTCGTCCGACTCGGGCCCGGGGACGTGCTTGCCGTCGCCGTAGGCCTGGTTGGAGCGGTACTGCCGGGTGTCGAGGACGTCGAACTGGGCGAGCGTGCCCCAGTGCAGCCGCCGGTAGAGCCGCATGTCGGGACCGACGGGGCGCTGTGCGGCGCGCAGCGGCTGGTGCTCCCAGTACGCGCGGTAGGCGGCGGCGCGGCGCAGCAGGAACTCCTCGACCGGGCTGCCGTTTTCGTCGACGGCGCCGGCGTAGTTGTTCTCCGTCTCGTGGTCGTCCCAGGCGACGACGAAGGGGTGCGCCGCGTGGGCGGCGCGCAGGTCGGGGTCGCTCTTGTAGAGGGCGTACCGCAGCCGGTACTCCTCCAGGGTGACCGTCTCCCGGTCGAAGACGTCCGGCAGCACCCGGTCGGTGTAGTTGCGGGCGCCGCCGGCGGAGTTCACGGCGTACTCGTACAGGTAGTCCCCCAGGTGGAAGACGACGTCCACGTCGTCCTGGGCGAGATGCCGGTGCGCCGTGTAGTAGCCGTCGTGGTACGCCTGGCAGGACACGGCGGCGAAGGAGAGGGACGCGACGGCGGAGGCGAGCGCGGGCGCGGTACGGGTGCGGCCCGTCTCGCTGATCCAGCCGCCCGTCCTGAACCGGTAGTAGTACGTGCGGTCGGGCTCCAGCCCGTCGACGTCGACGTGGACGGTGTGGTTGTGGTCCGGTAACGCCAGGGTGGTGCCGCTGCGGACCACCGAGGCGAAACCCGCGTCCCGCGCCACCTCCCAGGACACGGACACCGACTGCCCGGCCAGACCGCCGCCCGGCTCGTACGGGGCGGGCGCGACCCGCGTCCACAGCAGCACGGCGTGGGGCAGCGGGTCCCCGGAGGCGACGCCCAGCGTGAACGGGTCGTCGGCGATCCGGGCGGCGTCGAGTTCGCGGGCGGCCGCCGCACCCGTCGCGGGCACGTGAGTGGCGAAGGCCAGGGCCGCGGCGGCGGCGCCGAGGGTCAGGAACCTGCGGCGGCCGAAGTGGCGGGCCGCGGCGCGCACTTCGGGATCGTGGGGGGCCGGTGGCCGGTGGAGCAGGGGGCTGTGACGGCCTGTCGGGCGCATGGGCCTGGGCTCCCGTGAACATGGGTGCGTCCGCGGCCCACGGGCCGGAGCCTGCGCGGGCGGCAGGCATCTAGATGCTAAACAGGCGAACTTCACAATCCCGGCATGCGTGGCCCGCCCGCGCGGCGCCCGCCCGACGACGGGCTCGGGGCGAGGGGCGGAGCCCGGGGAGTCGGACGAACCGCCGTGTCAGGGCCAACCGCCGTGTCAGCGACCGAGGTAGAAGCGGATCGTGGTGCCCTCGTCCGAGGTGTGCACGCGCACCAGATCCGCCACGTAGTTGACCAGCATCAGCCCCCGGCCGCCGATCTGCCCCCGCTCCGGCGGCCTGCGCCCGGCGAGCAGGTCGGTCAGCCGCCCCCGGTCGCGGACCTCGCACACGACCTGTCCGCCCTCGGCCCAGATCCCCAGGGACCCCCGACCACCGCCGTGGAGCACGCTGTTGGTGGTCAGCTCCGCCACGGCCAGCTCGGCGTCCTGCAGCCGCTGCCCGGCCAGACCCAGCGTCCTGGCCCGGCCCACGGCGAAGTGGCGCACCTCGGGAAGCTCCGCGGCGCCGAAGTCGCGGACGGCGGCTTCGGCGGCGGGGACCAGCGCCTCGTTGTAGCGGCCGACGACGGCCCGCCAGTCGTAGACGTCGCTGGTCTGCTCACGGCCGTCGACGATGACGGTGGGATGCGTGAGCCGGGCGTCGGCCAGCACGTCCGCGTCCAGCCGGGCCTCGTCGTACGGACACAGGATCGTCACCGCGCGGCCCTCGAAGGCGGCGTTGATCAGCGCCTCGTGCTGCGCGCACGCCGGGTACTCCACCGGGCTGCGCCCGGCCCAGACCGGCTCGCCGATGATCCGCACCCGCCCGTGCGGGTGGGCGTCGGAGAACGCCCTGAGGACGCCGGGGATGATGCGGCCCGGGTTGCGGCCGGCCTCGGCCATGTCCAGGAGGAGGACGTCCGCGGCGTCGGCTCCCAGTGCGGCCGTGATCAGCTGCAGGTTGGGTCCGGGCACCGCCACCGCCACGGGCTCGCCCGCGGCGAGACCCTCCCGCACGAACGACACCATCCGCTCGGCGTACTCCCGCGCTGTGCGGTAGAACAACGCCGGATGGGCGAAGGACTCGTCGAGGGACACGATGCTCATCGGGGCGCCACCTCGATCCCGCACAGAGCCGGCCAGAACAGGTCCAGCACCCGTGGCACCTGGGGCGGCGGATGCTCCACGACGAGCCGTCCGCCCGGCAGGTTCATGGCCGTGACCGCGAGCGCCGACACCCCGGCCACGTCGACGAACCCGACACCCGACAGCTCCACATAGGACACGTCCGTGTGGCGGAGGGCCAACTCGGCCAGTGCCGCCTCCCAGGACAACCGGGTGACGACACTGATGTCGCCGCTGACACATATCCCGGCACGACCCGCCAACGGGCTCACCTCCAGCGCCGCTTCGCCAGGCGCCTGAGCGGATACCCCCATGTCGTGCGTGGCCTCCACACTCGGTCTCCTCAGCGATCCGCCGTCCGTGGCTCATCCCGACGGAAGATGACCATTCCGGACAGGCAGCCTACCCTGCCCGTTCTCACCGCCCCGGTGCACGGTCGCCCGCGGCACGGCGACCCCCGACGGCTCGCGTGGGCGCGCGGCACCGACCCGCGCCTCCCCTCACGTCCCGGTGGTGCGGGCCGCCCGCCGACCGGAGCGGCGGACCGGTCGAGCCCGGGCGGGTGTCCGGCTACCACGGGCCCGTCGGGATGACCCGCTCACCGTATTCCGCTCGCGGCGCGCACCATGTGCCGCCTATGCTGAGCGGGCTTCCGCAGCGGCCGTCCGCCGCTGCCGTCGGCCGGGTCGAGGAACAGGAGGTGTGACCGATGACTGTCGCCACCACGGGTGCTGTCCACAGCAACCAGACGTTCGTCCACTCCACCTCCGCGGTCTCCGGCTGACCACCACTCAAAACTCCGCGCGCCCTTGAGCGCGCCCCCGGAACCGCCCTGTGAAGGGTCTTCCTTGAACCTCTCCACCTCCCCGCACTCCTCGGCCGCCCCGGCTTCCGGGGACACTTCCCCGCCCTCCCCGCACGCCCTCGCCGCCTACGGCTGGGACGACCGCTGGGAGGCCGAGTTCGCCGGCCACGCCGAGCGCGGGCTGCTGCCCGGCCGGGTCGTCCGGGTCGACCGCGGGCAGTGCGACGTCGTCACCGGCGACGGTGTCGTCCGCGCGGACACCGCGTTCGTCACCCCGCACGATCCGCTGCGGGTCGTCTGCACCGGCGACTGGGTCGCCGTCGACGCCCACGGCACCCCGCGGTACGTACGGACGTGTCTGCCGCGCCGTACCGCCTTCGTACGCTCCACCTCATCCAAGCGGTCCGAGGGACAGGTCCTCGCGGCCAACGTCGACCACGCCGTCATCGCCCTCTCCCTGGCCGTCGAACTCGACCTCGGGCGCGTCGAGCGGTTCCTCGCACTGGCCTGGGAGTCCGGAGCCCAGCCCGTCGTCGTGCTCACCAAGGCCGACCTCGTGTCCGATCCGGCCGTGCTGGCGTACCTCGTCGAGGACGTCGAGCGCAGTGCGCCCGGAGTCCCCGTACTCACCGTCAGCGCGCTGCACGGCACCGGCGTCGAGGAGGTGACGACGGTGCTCGGCCGGGGCACCTCCGCGCTGCTCGGCGCCTCCGGCGCGGGCAAGTCGACGCTCGCCAACGCGCTCCTGGGGGAGGACGTGATGGACGTCCGGGCCACCCGGGACATGGACGGCAAGGGCCGGCACACCACGACCACCCGCAACCTGCTGCCACTGCCCGGCGGCGGCGTCCTCATCGACACGCCCGGACTGCGGGGCGTCGGGCTCTGGGACGCCGGCGGCGGCGTCGGCCGGGTCTTCTCGGAGATCGAGGAACTCGCCCGGGGCTGCCGCTTCCACGACTGCGCCCACGAGTACGAGCCCGGCTGCGCGGTCCTGGCTGCCGTCGAGGACGGCGAACTCCCCGTCCGCCGGCTGGACAGCTACCGCAAGCTCGTCCGCGAGAACCAGTGGATCGTCGCCAAGTCCGACGCCCGTGTGCGGGCCGACATCCGACAGGACTGGAAGCGGAAGCAGGCGGCGGGGCGGGCGGCCTGGCGGGCCAAGCGGGGGCAGTGGGGGTGAGCGGGCCGGGCTCCGGTGAGCCGGGGCGGGCCGGCCCGCACCTCCGTGTCGGCGGCCGGGGTCGTGGCCTCGGTCCGGTTGTGGGACGGGTCTGTTTCGATCGGTCGGGTGGTCGGGCGGGCCCGTGCCTCCGTGTCGGCGGCCGGGGCCGCGGCCTCGGGCCGGTGGTCGGGCGGGGTTGCTTCGGTCGGTCCGGTTGTGGGGGCGGGTCCGCACCTCCGGGCCGGCGGCCGCGGCCGTAGCCTCGGTCTCGGTCCGGTGGTGGGGCGGGCCCGCTTCGGCTCGGTGGTGGGGGCGCGGAGCGCCGCGGGTCGGTCTCCCTGTGCTCAACGCCACGTCCGATTTCCGCTAGCACCCTCCCCGTCGCGGGCGAAGACTGGGAGCCGTGATGGACGAGGACACCAGGTACGAGGCGGTGCGCAGCCGGGACGCCCGGTTCGACGGCGCCTTCTTCTTCGCCGTCGAGACGACCGGGATCTACTGCCGGCCCAGTTGCCCCGCCGTGACGCCGAAACGGCGCAACGTGCGGTTCTTCGCGACGGCCGCCGCCGCGCAGGGCTCCGGGTTCCGGGCCTGCCGGCGGTGCCGCCCGGACGCCGCGCCCGGCTCGGCCGAGTGGAACGTGCGGGCCGACGTCGTGGGGCGGGCCATGCGGCTCATCGGCGACGGGGTCGTCGACCGGGAGGGCGTCGCCGGACTCGCCGTGCGGCTCGGCTACAGCGCACGGCAGGTGCAGCGGCAGCTCACCGCCGAGCTGGGCGCCGGGCCCGTCGCCCTCGCGCGGGCGCAGCGCGCCCACACCGCGCGGGTACTGCTGCAGACGACCGGCCTGCCGATCACCGAGATCGCCTTCGCGGCCGGGTTCGCCAGCGTGCGCCAGTTCAACGACACCGTCCGGGCCGTGTACGCGCAGACCCCGACCCAGCTGCGGGCCGCCGCCCCACGGCAGGGCCGCACGGCCGCGCCCGGCGCCGGGATACCGCTGCGGCTCGCCCACCGGGGCCCCTACCACGCGACGGCCGTGTTCGACCTGCTCGAAGGCGAGGCCGTGGCCGGTGTCGAGGAGGTGGCCGGCCCACCGGGCGGCCGCACCTACCGCCGTACGCTCCGCCTTCCGTACGGCACCGGCGTCGTCGCCGTGGACGAGCGGGCGGGCGACACCGGCCGCGCCGGCGCCGTCCACCCCGGCGGCTGGCTCGACGCCCGCCTGCACCTCACCGACCCGCGCGACCTCACCACCGCCGTCCAGCGGCTGCGGCGCCTGTTCGACCTCGACTCCGATCCGTACGCCGTCGACGAACGGCTCGGCGCCGACCCGCGGCTCGCCCCGCTGGTCGCCGCCCGCCCCGGAGTGCGGGCGCCGGGCGCGGCCGACCCGGAGGAGTACGCGGTGCGCGCGCTGGTGGGCCGCACGGAGGCCGAACGCCTGGTCCGCGCCCGCGGCAAGTCCCTGGACGCGCCCTGCGGCAGCCTCACCCACCTCTTCCCCGAACCCGCCGCTCTGGCGGACGCCCCCGGACCCCTGGGCGCGCTCGCCGCCGCCCTCGCCGACGGCACCGTACGCCTCGATCCGGGCGCCGACCGGGACGACGCCGAGGAGGCGCTGCTCGCCCTGCCCGGCGTGGACGGCCGCACGGCGGCGGCGATCCGGTCGCGGGCGCTCGGCGACCCCGACGTCGCGCCACCCGGCGTGGACGTCCCCGACACCTGGCGCCCCTGGCGCACCTACGCCCTTCACCATCTGCGCGCAGCGGAGGAACCCCGATGAGCCCCCTCAGTCCCGGCAGCCCCCTCGGCCCCGGCGGCAGCCCCGTCAGTCCGGTCGGTCCGACCGGTCCGATCAATCCCGTGTACTGGACCGGCGTCGACAGCCCGCTCGGCCCGCTGCTCCTCACCGCCGACCCCGACGGCGCCCTGACCTCGGTGTCCGTCCCCGGGCAGAAGGGCGGCCGGACCGTCCAGGACGGGTGGCGGCACGACCCCGGCCCCTTCCGCGCCGCCGAGGAGCAGCTCGCCGCCTACTTCGCCGGCGACCTCAAGGAGTTCCGCCTTCCACTGCGCGCCGACGGCACGGCCTTCCGCGAACGCGTGTGGGCCGCCCTCGAGACCGTCCCCTACGGCTCCACCACGACGTACGGCGAGATCGCCGCCCGCGTCGGAGCCTCGCGGGCCGCGGTGCGGGCCGTCGGCGGCGCCGTCGGCGCCAATCCTCTGCTGATCGTCCGCCCCTGCCACCGTGTCATCGGCGCGGACGGTTCCCTCACCGGCTACGCGGGCGGCCTGGAGCGCAAGGTACGGCTGCTCACGCTGGAGGGTTCGCTGTGAGGGCGGCCGCACGGGACACGAGCAGGTCGACCACCCCCGTCAGGTCCTCGCCCCCGTGCCCGTCGGCCAGCCGGCGCTCCAGCAGCGCCATGTAGGGCGTCAGCAGCTCCGGGGTGACCCCCTGCTCGTGCGCCGTGCGCAACAGGGTCACGTTGCCCGCGACCTGCATGGCCAGGTTGGAGACCACTCCCTCGGTGTAGTCGCCGCTCTCCAGCCGCTCCGCCGTCTGGAGTGCCATGGGCGCCATCGCGCCGAGCCACGACACGAGCAGCGGCGCGAGGTCCGACGGCGCGACGTCCTCCCGCCGGATCAGGGCGAAGGCGTGCAGGATGCCCGCGAACATGCCGCTCATCGCGCTCAGCAGCGCCACGTCGTGCAGGGCGGCGAAGCCCGCGTCCGCGCCGACGTACACCGCCCCGGCCGGGACGGCGAGGGCCTCCCGGTGCTCCTCGAACAGATCGGCGGAGCCGCTGTAGAAGACGTACGCCCCGCTCTCCGGAACGCCGATCATCGGCGGTACGGCCATGATGCCGGCGTCCAGGAAGCGGGCGCCGCGCGCCTCCGCCCAGGCGGCCCGGGCCCGTCCCTGTGCGGGGGTGCCGGTGGTGAGGTTCACCAGGTCGCGGCCGGCGAGGCCGGCCGACTCGAGGGCCTCGCCGACGGACGCGTCGTCGAGAAGGCAGACGATCACCAGCCGGTTCACCGCCACGGCCTCCGCCGCGCTCGCGGCCACGGTGGCGCCCTCGGCGGCGAGGGCTTCGGCACGGGCGGGAGTGCGGTTCCAGACGGTCACGGGGTGCCCGGCCGCCAGCCAGGCGCGGGCGAGCGCCGCGCCCATGGCGCCGGCGCCGAGCAGGGTGATCGGAGAACGGGTGTTGTCGGTCATGGCGACTAGGCTCGTTCGCGGGAACCGGCCTGCTCAAGTACGTACTTTCGAGTGGGTGGTTACCACCGGGAAAGCATCCAGGCAGGGGAGGGGCGGGCATGGCGATCGGCCGGCGGCCGGGGGCGTACGTGTGCGGGACCGACGCGGCGATGGACGTCATCGGCGGCAAGTGGAAGGTGCTGATCCTCTGGGAGCTGCACGTGAAGCCGTGCCGTTTCGGCGAGCTGCGGCGCTCACTGCCGGGCGTGACGGAGAAGGTGCTCGCCGCCCAGCTCCGTGAGCTCCAGGCCGACGGCATCGTGCACCGCGAGGAGTACGACGAGGTGCCACCGCGCGTCGAGTACTCCCTGACGCCGCGCGGCGAATCCCTGAACGAGGCGCTGCTTCCGCTGGGGACGTGGGGACGGGAGAACCTCCTCGGGAACGCGCCGGTGCCGCACTAGGAGCGGTCCCGGCGCGTCCCGGCGCGTCCCGGCGCGTCCCGGCGGTCCCGGCGCGCCCCGACGGTCCCGTGGTCCGAGCGATTCCGCGGTTCGTGCGGTCCCGTGGTCCGGGCGGTTCCGGCGATCACCCCCACAGCACCGCCCCCAGCCACGCCCCCAGGACCAGCAGGCAGGTGAACAGTTCCACGAGGATGCCGGAGCCGCCCGCGCGCATGGTCGCGCGCAGGGAGGCGCGGGCCGCGCCGGGGTGGCCCAGGCGCAGCCGTTCGGAGAGGTAGATCCCGCCCAGGAAGCCGGGGATCGCGCCGAGGACGGGGACGAGGAAGAAACCGAGGAACGCCCCTGTGCCCGCGTACAGCGCCATGCGGCGGGTCGCGTCGCACACGAGCAGCCGGCGGGGCGGCAGGGCCCAGCGCACCACCTGGGACACGAACAGCACGACCGTCGCCCCGACGAGCACCGCCCAGGCCACCGGCTGGGGGTCCTTCAACGCCCACCACAGGATCGCGGCCCACACCAGCCACGAACCCGGGACCCCGGGCACCAGCACTCCGCACAGGCCGAGCAGGATGACCAGGCCGACCAGCAGGAGTTCCCACACTCCCATCTGCCCAGCGTGCCGGAATGCGGGAGTGCACGCAGGTCATGCCGGTTGGGGTGGCGGTTGCGGTGCTGCCCGTGCCGGTGCGACCGGTGCCCGTGCCGGTGAAGGCCGGTGCCTGTGGCGCTGAGGGCCGGGGGGCCCGCGCGTCGGCCGCCTACCGCTCCCTGGTCACCCAGCCCCGCTCGTACGCGTGCCAGCCCAGTTGGAGCCGGGTCGTCACCCCCGTCAGTTCCATCAGCCGTTTCACCCGGCGCTGCACGGTCCGCAGGCCCAGGTCGAGCTGTTTGGCGACGCTCGCGTCGGTGAGTCCGGCCAGCAGCAGGGAGAGGATCTCCAGGTCGGCTGCGTCCGGGCCCTCCGGGGCCTGTTCGGCGACTCCGTCCGCGCCGAGCCGCAGCGGAAGCGCCTCCCGCCACACCGACTCGAACAGGCCCGACAGCAGTTCCAACAGCCCGCTGGCGTGCACCACCAGCGCGGCGGGCTCCGCCGAACGGCCGGTCAGTGGCACCAGGGCGAGCGAGCGGTCGGCCACCACGAGCTTCGTCGGCACCCGGTCGGCGACCCGTACCTCCTCCTCCCGCCCGAGCGCGGCGGTCAGCTCCGTGATGCCGTCCGGCTGGTCGAGGACCGCCCGCTCCAGGACCACGCGGTAGCGCACCCCGCGGGCCGCGGCCTGCTCCTCCGCGTCGTTGTCCACGCCGGTCACGGCCACCGGCGTGCCGGTGACCAGCGCGCACACCTCGTCGCTCGCGCCCAGCTGGATCTGCAGGAAACGCTGCGTGACCGCGGCGGCGCCCGTCACCACCTCGACCAGGTCGTGCACCGACGGCTCGGCCGCCGCCGCCCGGTACTCCTCGGCGAGCAGCGCAGCGGCCAGTTCCGCCTGCTCCAGCTCGTGCCGCCGCTGGGTGAGCAGCGCGGCCAGCGCGACGCCGGGCGGCGCGGCGACCCAGCGGCCGGGCCGGCCCGAGGACTGCGCCGCCAACCCGTGCCGCTCCAGCCGGCGCAGCGCGCGCTCGGTGTCGTGCTCGCCGAGGACGAGCCGGCGCGCGAGGTCCGGTACGTCCGCGGCGCCCACGGACACCAGCGCCCGGTAGGCCGACTCGTGTGTCTCGTCGAGCCCGATCGCTCCCAGCATCGGTGTCGTCCTCCCGGCCGCTCCGCCGTACCCCGTGGCGGGAAACCGCCACGGCGCAATCCCGCCGCCGCACATCATCGCCCTACCCGGGGTCGCTCTGCCAAGGTGTGCCCACGGCGGTCGTGGTGATCATCCGCGGCCGCGAGGTGAGAATCCGTCACAGCGGGTCTCCAGGTGAACGGGGCACACTCGTGACCGCCGACCGCATCGGTACGGCGCAGGTGGGCACCCGGAACGTGATCCGGGCTCAGGGCGCGCAGGGGCGCAAGGGGATCTGGGCCCAGGGTCACCCGAAGTCGCCGGGCGGTTCTCCCGTGGGGGGTGGGACCGCCCGGCGGCCTCTCCGAAGCCGCCTCCTCGCACCCCCGTTCGGCGTGCCCCTCGACTCTTCGTTCGGAGCGCCGTTCTGCGAGCCGTTCCGAGCGCTGTCCGGAGTGCCGTTCGGTGCGGGACGCCAGGTCGCATTTTCCCGATGCCCCGTTTTCATACGGCCCTTGGGGTGGACAATCGGGGGCATGAGCCAGCAGGGGGGAAGGCCCACCGGTCACGAGGACGACTGGTGGGGGCAGTTGTACGACGACTCGACGGAGGACACCGGACCGGCGGCCGCCGCCGACTCGCTGGACGACCGGTTCGCCTCGGCGGCCGGTGCGGTGCGGCCTCCGGGTCCGGGGGGTGCGACCGGTTCGGAGAGTACCGCCGGTGCGAGGGGAACCCCTGGGGTGCAGGGGACCGCTGGTGCCGAGTGGACAACCGGTGCGGAGTCCGATTCCGAGGGGACGACAGGTCGGACGAAGCCTCCCGGACCGGCCGAGCGTGCCGGGTGTCCCGAGCCTTTTGGACCGGCTGAGCGTGCCGACTATCCCCAGCCTCCCGGACCGGCCGAGCGTGCCGAGCACGCAGAGCCACCCGGACCGGCCGAGGGGCCCGAACCGGCCGGGCGTCCCGAACCGGTCGGGCGTCCCGAACCGGCCGGGCGTCCCGAACCGGCCGGGCCTTCGGAACAGCCCGGGCGTCCCGGACCGGCCGGGCCTCCTGAGCGGTCCGGGCGTCCCGAACGACCGGCGCCGACCCGGCAGGCCGACTGGTGGATGCGGCAGGACGCCGTCCCGCCACCACCACCGCCCACCGCTCCGCCCCGGCCGGCCATGCCTCCACCGTCGATGCCGTCGATGCCGTCGATCCCCCCACCACGGAGCGGTGCCCCCGGCGGCCGGGCCGAGGACCCGACCCTGGCCCCGGGCACGGGGCCGGTGGGCGAGGGGCGCGTCGACCCGTCGGGCAGGCGGGACACGGGCCCCGCCGACGCGCCGGCCCCCGTCTCCGACACCGCCGGGACGCCACCGGCCCCCGCTTCCGACACCGCCGGGACGCCGCAGGCCGTCCCTGCCGACGCGCCGGCCGCCGCCTCCGACACCGCCGGGACGCCACCGGCCCCCGTCTCCGACACCGCCGGGACGCCGCAGGCCGTCCCTGCCGACGCGCCGGCCCCCGTCTCCGACACCGCCGGAACGCCGCCGACCGCCCCTGCCGACGCCCGTCCCCGCGCACACCGGCGTGCCCCGTGGGAACCCCCGCCGGCCACACCGCCCGGCCCCACCACCTTCCCGCCCGATCCGCTGCCCCCGGGATTCGACCGGCGGAATGCCCGGCGCCCCTCGTCGCCCGCCGACCCCCACGGCCGTACTCCCCACGGCCGTACGCCCACGGAGACGGCGCCGACCCCGTCCGTCCCCGCGTCCCGCACGCCCACCGACGCCCTTTCCGCCCGGCCCGCGGAACCGCCCACGCCTCCGCCGCCCCCCGGGCCGCCCCCCGCGACCCCGCCCCCACCCCCGCGTGCCCCGAGCGGCTCCACCACCTCCGCCACCGGCACGGCGGCGCCGTTCGGCGGAACCGCCCCCGCGCCCGCCCCGCGGCACACCGCACGCCCCACCGCCCCGCCCCACGTCGGCTCCCGGCCGCCCACTTACGACGCCGAGCCCACCGCGCTGCCGCCCGCCGACCCGGACGAGCTCGACGACCTGGTCTCCGACACCGTGCTGGACGGCGCCCGCTACGGCGCCTGTCTCCTGCGGGCCGCGTCGGTGCGCGGGGACTCGGCGCGCTACCGGGGCGAGCCCCGCCGCGACAGCCTCCTCACCGCCCGCTTCGGCGCCGGCGAGCAGGCGCTGATCCTGGTCGCGATGGCGACCGGCGCCCGGGCCACCCCGGGGGCGCACCGGGCGGCCGCCGAGGTGTGCCGGTGGATCGGGCGGGCCGTGGGCCGCAGTCACGTCCGGCTCGCCGAGGACATAAGGGCCGCCCGCCGCGGCGACCTGAAATCGGGCCTGCACCGCCTCACCGACCGCAGCCTCGGCCGCCTGCGCGCCGGCGCCGCCGAACAGGGCCTCGAACCCGAGGAGTACTCGGCCACCCTGCGCTGCCTCCTGCTGCCCGCCGACCCCGCCTGCCGGATCCGGGTCTTCTTCGGCGTCGGCCCGGGCGGGCTGTTCCGCCTGAGGGACGGCCACTGGCAGGACATCGAACCGGGCGTCGGCGAGGTCGTCGGCGAGCCGGTCGTCGGGTTCGGCTCCCCGCCCTCCGAGACGCCGGAGGGCGACCGTCTCACGATGGACCTGGGCATCCCGATCCCGCCCAGCCCGTACGAACCGGCCCCCGAGCCGCCCCGCGAACCGTTCCGCTTCCGGGCCTCCGTCGCCCGCCCGGGTGACACGCTCCTGATGTGCACCGACGGCCTCGCCGATCCCCTGCGCGGCGAGCCGGAACTGCCCGCCCACCTGGCGGAGCGGTGGTCGCAGCCCACCCCGCCCGGCCTCGCCGCGTTCCTCGCCGACGTCCAGGTCCGGGTCAAGGGGTACGCGGACGACCGTACGGCCGCCGCCGTGTGGGAGGCATGACGGCGTTCACTGTGGATTCATGGAACCGGAGGGTCCGAGGGGATCTGCGGAGACCGAAGGGGCATGAGAGCACCATGGCCAAACAGAACGTCGCCGAACAGTTCGTCGACATCCTCGTCCGTGCCGGGGTCGAACGCCTCTACGGCGTCGTGGGCGACAGCCTGAACCCGGTCGTGGACGCCGTCCGCCGCAACGCAGCCATCGACTGGGTCCACGTCCGGCACGAGGAGACCGCCGCGTTCGCGGCGGGCGCCGAGGCCCAGATCACCGGAAAGCTCACCGCCTGCGCGGGCTCCTGCGGCCCGGGCAACCTGCACCTCATCAACGGCCTCTACGACGCCCACCGCTCCATGGCGCCGGTCCTCGCCCTCGCCTCCCACATCCCGTCCAGCGAGATCGGGCTGGGCTACTTCCAGGAGACCCACCCCGACCGCCTCTTCCAGGAGTGCAGCCACTACAGCGAGCTGATCTCCAGCCCGAAGCAGATGCCGAGGCTGCTGCAGACCGCCATCCAGAACGCCGTCGGCCGCAGCGGCGTCAGCGTCGTGTCCCTCCCCGGCGACATCGCCGCCGAACCCGCCCCCGAGAAGGCCGCCGAGACCGCCCTCGTCACCACCCGGCCCACGGTCCGTCCCGGCGACGCCGAGATCGACCGGCTGGTGCGGATGATCGACGCGGCGGACAAGGTCACCCTGTTCTGCGGCAGTGGCACGGCGGGCGCGCACGCCGAGGTCATGGAGTTCGCCGAGAAGGTCAAGTCCCCGGTCGGGCACGCCCTGCGCGGCAAGGAGTGGATCCAGTACGACAACAGGTTCGACGTCGGCATGAGCGGCCTCCTCGGCTACGGCGCCGCCTACGAGGCCACCCACGAGTGCGACCTGCTGCTCCTGCTCGGCACCGACTTCCCGTACAACGCCTTCCTGCCCGACGACGTGCAGATCGCCCAGGTCGACGTACGGCCCGAACACCTGGGGCGCCGTTCCAAGCTGGACCTGGCGGTCTGGGGCGACGTCCGGGAGACCCTGCGCTGTCTCATCCCGCGGGTGCGGGAGAAGCAGAACCGGCGCTTCCTCGACAAGATGCTGAAGAAGCACGCGGACGCCCTGGAGGGAGTCGTCAAGGCGTACACCCGCAACGTCGACAAGCACGTCCCCATCCACCCCGAGTACGTCGCCTCCGTCCTCGACGAACTCGCCGACGAGGACGCCGTGTTCACCGTCGACACCGGCATGTGCAACGTCTGGGCCGCCCGCTACATCTCGCCCAACGGCCGCCGCCGCATCATCGGCTCCTTCTCCCACGGCTCCATGGCGAACGCGCTGCCCATGGCGATCGGCGCCCAGTTCACCGACCGCGAGCGGCAGGTCGTGTCGATGTCCGGCGACGGCGGATTCTCCATGCTCATGGGCGACTTCCTCACCCTCGTCCAGTACGACCTGCCGGTGAAGGTGGTCCTGTTCAACAACTCCTCCCTGAGCATGGTGGAGTTGGAGATGCTGGTCGCCGGACTGCCCTCCCACGGCACCACGAACAAGAACCCGGACTTCGCCGCCGTCGCCCGCGCCTGCGGCGCCCACGGCGTGCGCGTCGAGAAGCCCAAGGACCTGGCCGGCGCCCTGAAGGACGCCTTCCGGCACAAGGGCCCGGCCCTCGTCGACGTCGTCACCGACCCCAACGCCCTGTCCATCCCGCCGAAGATCAGCGCCGAGATGGTGACCGGGTTCGCGCTGTCCGCGTCCAGGATCGTGCTGGACGGCGGAGTCGGACGGATGCTCCAGATGGCCCGGTCCAACCTGCGCAACGTGCCCCGCCCCTAGGGGGGCGACCGCCGGACCTGTCCCTACCGGTAGGGGGTCCACTGGCGCGCCGACGTGTCGTACATGTAGCGCGGCAGGCCCGTGATGCTCCTGGTGCGGAACGGCCGGCCGTGGTCGTCGATGCGCACCGTGCCGGTACGGCCCTGGGACGACCAGTCGAGTTCCAGGTACCAGGAGCAGTCGCAGGCCTGCGTCCGCGCGGTGACCAGCAGCACCTCCGGGTCCTCGGCGGACACGCGGTAGGGCATGCGGACCGCCGGGATCGGCGTGCCGCTGTCGTTGCCGGGGACCGGCCGGGCGACCGGGCGGTCCTTGTCCAGGTCGACGGCGAAGGAGCGGGGGCTGATCGAGCCGCCGCAGCCCTGGTCCATGGCGTAGGCGTTGCCCGGCGCGGGGTCGGTGCGTCCGGCGACGCGGACGCGCAGCGCCGTCAGTACGACGGCGGTGGAGCTGCGGCCCTGCACGGAGATCTCCACGTTGGTCTCCCGCCCGTGCACCGCGCCCTCGGCCGCCGCCCACCGCCCGGCGTCCTGCGCGGCGGGCGGTGGCGGAACCTCGGCCGGAGGCCGCCCGATGACGTAGTCGTGACCGCAACCCTGCGCCCAGGCCTGGGAGTCGGCGGTCCAGGTGAGGGGTACGGCGGCTTCGGTCGCGCCGCCGGGCGACGGGGCGCCCGGCGCGGACGGTGACGGCTTGCCGGAGCGCGGGTCCGGCGGGGTGGAGGCAGGGTGCGGGCTGGCGGAAGCGGAAGGGGGGAGGGAAGGGGAGGCCGTCGGGGTGGGGTGCGGGCCCGCCGGGGCCGTCGTCCGTGGCGGGGTGGACGAGGAACGGGCCGTGCCGGAGGGCGGGTCCTCGTCCCCGGGCAGCGCGGACAGGGTGCCGAGAGTGGCGAGGAACGCGCAGGCGAGGGCGGCGAGGAGCGGGGTGCGGCGACGGCGGTGCCAGGGGCGGGGCCGGGCGGCGGGCGCGGCCGGCCTGTCCGCGGCCGGTCGGTTCGCGGACGGTTTGCCCGAGGCCGGTCTGTCCGAGGCCGGCCTGCCCGTGACGGGTCGGTTGGTGGTCGGACGCCCGTCCGCGGCAGGTATGCCGGTGGCCGACGGGTCCGTGTCCGGCGGCCCGTCCGTGGCCGCCCGGCCCGTGTTCGGCCCCCCGTCCGTCGACCGCCCGTCCGTCGGCCGATCGGTGCCCGGCCCGTCCGTGGCCGGGTGTTCGTGCGTGGCGGGCTCCTCCGGCGCCAGTGCCGAGCCCGGCGCGGCGTGCGCGGCGGGCCTCTCCACCGAGTCCGGGGTGCCGGCCGTACGGGGCCGCTGCCGTGCCGCCACCGCCCGGAGCCAACGGCGGTGCAGCTCGAGCCGTTCCTGCGGCCCCGCCCCGCAGAACTCCGCCAGCCGCTCCAGGGGCGCGAAGTCCTGGGGTACGGCCTCCCCGGCGCAGTACCGGTGCAGCGTGGAGGTGTTCATACCGAGCCGGCGCGCCAGTGAGCCGTAGCTCCGCCCCGTCCGAGCCTTCAGATCCGTCAGCAGCGCCGCCAACTGCGCGACGTCGTCCGCACCGTCACCGGTCGACACCGTTCCTCCGTGGTCGCCGTCGTCCTGCCCCGACCCGGGACGGCATCCCAGGCACTCATATACCTGCACGTCAGACGGCCTGGGATGGTTCCATGCCCGCCGACCGGCCGCCGGAGCTTGCCGCCGGCCAGGGCGACGGCCGATGCTCGTGGTGTCGCCGCCGGGCTGAGCGGGACCGATCACCCGGCGTACCGGCGGCCTTCCCGCGCCACGCACCCACCGCACTCACGCACGTACTCACTCATCGACCCACGGGGGACACCCATGCCCAACTGCACCCGAGCGGCAGCGCTCACCGCACTGGCCGCAGCGGGCCTCGCCCTCGGGACCGTGCTCGCCGTCCCGGCGGGCGCAGCCCCGAAGGTGCCCGGCTTCCTCTCGGCCGAGGACCTGCCGCCGCACCCCTCGTCGGCATGGACGGCCGACACGATCGAGGACGGCGTTCCGGAGACGCTGCTCGGCTGTGTGACGGACGCACTGCCGGGCTACGACGCCCGCCACCGGGAGTTCCGCACCGAGCTCGACACCGGCGCCGTGCAGGTCACGATCGTCGTCGGCAGCACTGCCAAGGCCAAGGCGCTCGCGAACCGCCTGAACGAGGAGATGCGCACCTGCGCCACGGAGATCGAGCAGGCCGACCCGGAGACGGAGGCAGCCGTGAGGGACTACGGCAGTCTCCAGGTCGAGGAGGGCGCTCGCGTCCACGGTCTGCACACCGAGACCTCCTGGGGCGCCACCGACGTCCATCTGCTCTCGGTCGGCCGGGACGGCCGGACCGTGACCCTCGTGCAGTGGGGTCAGATGGGCGACTTCGGCGACGCGCCGGTCAAGGCCTTCAAGAAGACGACCGTCACGGCCGTCGACAAGCTCCACTGATCCGAAGTCCACCGGACCAGTGGGCCACCGGACCACCGGACCACTGGAGAACACCCGGCGGACCACCGGGAAAGACGGGGCCGCCGCCCTCCCGCCACGGGGGTCGGGAGGGCGGCGGCCCCGCACCACCACGACCGTAACCGCGACCGCCACCGCGGCCACGCCCACGCCCGTCACGAGCCGTACGGCGAACCGTGCGGGTGACGAACAGCCGAGTGCCCGGGTGAGGACGAGCGGATTCCGGCCAACTTCGGCGGCTGGGGGAGGACGGCGGCGCAGCCGACGGAGCAGGCGCCTGATTCCCGGGGGCGTGGGCCCACCGCGGATCCAGCCCGTGCGTCAGCTCCTCCAGGTCCCGACGTCCGGCATCAGCCGTCACACCTCTTCCCCGAGTACGGCCGGCTCGGCAGCGGCGCATCGGCAGAGCGGCCCATCCCGGGCGGTCAGCACGTCCGCCGGGTGCGTAGGCCCGAAAGCGTGCGGGACGGCCGGATCGGCGCCCGCCCGGCGGGCGGACGCACCGGCTCACCACCCGGCGCGCGGGCGCGCCGATCGGCGGATGCCGGTCGCGCGGGTGCACGCACCTTCAGGGCCCTGCGCGCCCCCGCACGGCAGCCCCTCCACCTGGGCGCCCGGCCGGCCGCCGGTGCCGCCGCGTGCGATCACCGCCTCGACCCGGCCGCCCGCCCACCTTTCCGGAACCCGCCCCTCCTGCCGGCGCCGCCTCGTCGACCAGGTCTTTCGCCGGCTCGGCGCCCGTCGCCAGGCGTTCGTGGGAGACCCGAACGGCCCGGCCCGGCGGCAGCGGCTCATCGGGCACACGCCGCACGGAGAGGACCCACGGCACCCCCGCCCCGTACCGCGCGGGACGCACGGTCGGCCGCATCGCGCGCTCCCGGCGCGTCTCCACCAGGGACAGGCCACCGGTCGCGGCTCTGTCGGCGGGCGGCTCGGCCCGCGGCGCCGACGGGTCACCCACCGTCCGGGACACCGCCCGCCCGCCCGGGCCGTGGCCGAACACCTGGTCGTTGACGATTCGACATGACTGCCCGGGTGTCGACGGGGCAAGCATCCCCGTGAACGTGTTCGAGCAGGAGGGAAACCGACATCGGCACGCGGGCGGGGGTCATGAAGAGGCAGGCACGAGGCAGCGGTTCGACCGTGATCGCGGGCACCTCGGCGGAGCGGACAGTGGAGGACAAGGCCGACGGCGCCGTCGGGCAGGCGCCGGCGTCCCAGCTACGGCGCAGACTCGGGCGGGCGGACCTGCGGGCCGTCCCCGAGACGCGGCGGGCACTGCGCGAGCTGCTGCGGCACTGGGGGAAACCGGGGCGGTCGGACATCGCGGAACTGCTCACCAGCGAGCTCGTCACCAACGCGCTCGTCCACACCGATCACGAGGCGGTCCTGACGGCGACCGTCGGACCGGCCGGACTGCGGGTCGAGGTGCGGGACTTCGTCTCCCGCCGCCCGCAGCCCCGCACGCCGAACGCCGGCGACAGCACGCACGGCCGGGGCCTGCTCCTGGTGCAGTCCCTCGCGGACGCCTGGGGCGTGCGGACGCACGGGGTCGGGAAGGTGGTGTGGTTCGAGCTGGCGGCGGGAGCGGCCTAGATGAATGAGTCCGATGTTTGCGCTGGCCGCGACCATGGCGAAGGGCGCCCGTTGGCCTGGTTGTGACTCCTTGCCTGGACGCCCTTCTGGC
>NZ_JBIUBX010000011.1:85190-249629 GCF_044548445.1 Streptomyces sp. NPDC052016 | reverse complement strand
GGATACCCGCCCGGCTCACCCAACTTCTCCACCGGATCCCAGCCCTCCAGGGCGGCAGGACCGTACACCGGCTCGATGGGCAATCCGGACTCCGACTCGCGTGCCATGGTGTGATGCCTCCTGCTTCGTGGATCGTCGAGTTGTTCGCCGGACACTTTCGTGCTCGTCCCGTTGCTCCTCCTGCTCGTCCAACGATGCCCGCCCGTTCGGGAGCCGTCATCCGCGGGGAACATCTCGGGCATGACCAGCTTGCGAAGATCATTCGCCGCCGTGACGGGTGCGGCGGCCCTGGTGACGGCGTGCGGCTGCACCGTGCAGACCACCGGCCCGGAGGGCAAGGGACGCCCGCCCGTCCACATCGACGTCGGTCCCACGGCTACCCGGGGGAAGCCGGCGTCTCCCGCCTCCACGGCCTCCGCGACTCCCGCCGACGGCAAGCCGCCGAGCACCGCCCCCACCACTCCCGAGCCGGCCGGGCCGCCCCCCGTCGTCCTCTGGTCGCGCGGCGACAGCGGGCGGGACGTCCGCGAACTCCAGGCGCGGCTGCGGCAGGTGGCCTGGCTGTTCGACGGGCCGACGGGGACGTACGACGAGCGCACCGAGCAGGCGGTGAAGGGGTTCCAGGGCAAGCGCGGGCTGCCCAGGACCGGCCGGACGGACACCGTCACCTGGGAACGGCTGCTGGGGATGACGCGCGAACCCGGCGAGTGGGAGCTGTATCTGATGGGCGGTCAGCCGGCCGCCGCGCCGGACCCCCGCTGTCTGACCGGGCGGGTGCTGTGCATCGACAAGACGAGCCGGACGCTGCGCTGGATGATGGACGGGCAGACGGTGTCGACGATGGCGGTCCGCTTCGGCTCGCAGTACACGCCCACGCGGGAGGGTGTGTTCCACGTCTACTGGAAGTCCCGCCACCACGTGTCCACGCTCTACGACTCGCCGATGCCGTACGCCATGTTCTTCAGCGGTGGACAGGCGGTGCACTACTCGTCGGACTTCGCGGCCCGCGGGTACGCCGGGGCCTCGCACGGCTGTGTGAACGTACGGGACGAGACGGCGATCGCGAACCTCTTCGCACAGGTGAGGAACGGCGACAAGGTCGTCGTCTCCTGGTGAGGCGGAGTGAGGGCGTTCGGGGCGCGGGCGGGACCGGGGGAACGTGTCCCGCCCGCGCCAGGTGCACGAGCCACGGGTACGGGGGGAACCCCGGCTCAGTGCGAGGGCCGATGACCAGTCGGCTCACTAGTTACTGCGTCGCGGCCGCCGAAAACGTCACACCCACCGCCAAAAAAATTTGGCGGCTTACGAAGTCGCAGGTCAGCGGGGGTCGGCGGACGGGCTGAGCGGTGCGCCCACGACTCCGCTCGAGCGGTGGACGCTTCGGCCGGAGGTGGTGGACGCCGAGTCGCCGCGTCCGGTGCCACCGCCGGAGACGGCGCCCTTGTCGCCGCTGTCACCCCCCTTGCCGGTGTTTCCACCTCTTCCACCCTTGTCGCCCCCTTCGCCCTTGCCGCCGCCTTTGCCGCCCTCGTCGCCCTTGCCGCCGTCGTCGCCCTTGCCGTCCTTGCCGCCGTTGCCGTCCTGCGCGTCCGTGCCGCCCTGTCCGCTCCCGCCGTCGGAGCCCTGGCCGGTGGACGAGCCGAGGAGCCGGGTGCAGTACGACGGCACGCGCGAACGGCCGCCCGCCGCGCCCTCCAGGGTGCGGCGGCGCTCGGTCTCCAGCGTCTTGCCGTCGAGGACGTCACGACAGGCCGAGGTGACGCCGCTCGGCCGGCCGCCGGAGTCGCGGGCGGCCGGGTCGTCGGCGCCTTTCGCGCTGCCCTCGGTGTTCGGGGCCGGGGTGCCGCTCTCGCCGCCGGGGGTCGCCTTTCCCGCTCCTCCTCCGCCCGGGGTCGTGCCGGTCGGGGGCGAGGCGAGCGGGCGGTCCGGGCCGGGCGTCGCGGCGGCGGAGACGGAGGCGGCGGGGCCCGGCTCGGCGTTGTCGAAGGGGGTCGGAAGGACGCCCGTACCGGCGGCGACGGCGACTCCGCCGGTGATGCCGACGGCCAGCGCGGCGGCCAGGGCCAGCCGGGCGGGGCGGTGCCGGCGGGGGCGGCCGGCCGCCGTACCCCGCCCACCACCGATGCGCACCAGCCCGGCGTCGGCGGACCGCGCCGTCCCGGGGCCGGCGGACGTCGCCGCCACGGCCGTACGGTCCCCGGGCTCGTCACGCTCGGCGGGGGCCAGGGGGAACGCGGACGGGGCGGCCGTGTCGCCGAAGCGCGTCTCGCTGAGGTCCGCCGAAGCCGTCGGCTCGACCGCGCGCTCGGCGCGGGCCTTGCGGAACGCGGCGAGGGCGGCGGCTTCGCCGGGGAGTTCCTCGTCGGCCGGGGCCGGTTCGGCGGAGAGCGCGGCGAGGGCGCCGAGGGTGCGGGTGAGGCGTTCGGCCTCGTCACGGTGGGAGGAGTCGACAGCGTTGTCGGGTGTCTCTCCGCTCAGCAGGCGCTCCGCCGTCCTCCGGTCCAGCCAGTGGCCGGGCCGGCGGCCGGGGCCGCGGCCTCCGGCGGAACCGCGGGGGGATTCCGCATCCCCCGGGAAGACACAGCGCTCGTCGGCCATCACATGTCCTTCTGCGTCCGCGCGCACGCATGCGTCACACCGGCGGACGTCACCGCGCGCGAGCGCGGTCCTGGCTGGGGCGGCAGGGCGTCGAGCACGCCGGTCGTCTCCGGATCGTCGCCGAGCAGCTCGGCGAGCTTCTTCAGTCCGCGGTGCGCCGCCGTGCGTACGGCACCCGGCCGTTTGCCGAGCGTCTCGGCGGCGGTCTTGGCGTCGAGGCCCACGACGACCCGCAGGACGACGGCTTCGGCCTGGTCCTGCGGCAGCCGGGCGATGAGGTCGAGGGTGCGTCCGGTGGCGAGCGCCTCGATGGCCTCGCCGGCGGTGTCGGACTCGGCGGCCCGGCCGGTCAGCTCCGTCTCGTCCCCGCCGATCGCGGGCCGGCGTCCCCGCATCCGGACGTGGTCCAGCGCGCGGTTGCGGGCGATTCGGGCGGCCCAGCCGCGGAAGCGGTCGGCGTCGCCGCTGAACCGCTCCAGGTCGCGGGCGATCTGGAGCCAGGCCTCGGAGGCCACGTCCTCGGCGTCGGGATCGCCGACGAGCGTGCGGACATACCCGAGCAGCCGCGGGTGCACCGCGCGGTACACAGCCCGGAACGCCGTCTCGTCCCCGTCCTGTGCCGCGAGCACCGCGGCTGTCAGCTCCGCGTCGTCCCCCACGTCGTGGTCCTCGGTTGATGGTTGCGGTGTCACCGACCGCAGTCGGTCGCGGCCCACGGGAGGTCACGGTGGTCCAGCCGCTCCGCCGTCCGGCGCGAAAGGCACGTTACGACCTGAAACCACAGGTCGTCCACGTCCGTACAAGATGCAACTAACTCGTGACGCGGTATGCGGGCGCGGGGTGTGACAGAAAACGCCCCCATGGCGCTGTAGGAAGCACGGGCCGCCGCGCGGCCCGTGCCGCGCGACGGCCGGGGCCTCTCCTGTGGGGGGTGGCGGCCCCGGCCGTTGCCTCGGCGAGCGCCCCCACCGGGCTCCTACTCGTTCCTGCCCTGGTCCTTGGAGGGCTTCTCCGCCGTCTGCGGGGCGTTCTCCGTGGCTCGCGGCGCCCTCTCGGCACCCTCCGGGGCCCTCTCGGTGACCTCCGGAGCCTTCTGCGTGGCCTGCGGGGCCTTCTCGGCGGACTGCTCCTCGCCCTTCCTCGCCGCGCAGTAGGCGGCTACGTTCCTCTCACCTCCCGCGGCGGTGACGAGCCGCTGCCACGCCGTGGCGTCCATCGCCTTGCCCCGGCCCTCGACGTCTTCGTACGCGCGGCACCGGGCCTCGGTGTCCGCGGCGGTCACCGGCCGGTCCCGGTCGGCCGGGGAGGCGGAGGGAGCCGACGCGGCCGGGGACGTCGGCACGGAGGGCGCGGCCTCCCGCTTCCCGCCCGGGCTCGCCGCCTGCCGCGGCCGCGCGTCGGCGGCGGAACCGGAGGAGGAACCGCCGGAACCGATCGCGGCGACCGCGACCCCGCCCAGGGTGAGGCTCGCGGCCAGCACCGACAGCGTGGCCTTCAGCGAGAGCGAGGCGTGCCGCCGGCCGCGCGGCCGCCAGTCGTCCCGCCGCCGGGTACGGCCGGATCGGTGCGCGCCGGCGTCCCGCGCGGCCCGGAAGGCGGCGACGGCCCGCCGCTCGCCCTCGTCGGCGTCCGCGGAGACGCCGGCCCCCAGGGCGGCCGCGAGCAGCGCCTCCACGCCGGTGTCGGCGCCGTGCGGTCCCGCGGTCGTGCGGGCAGGGTGCGCGCGCCGACGGCCACTGTCCGCGCCGCCGCTCATCCGTTCACCCATGTGCGTGTCCGCCTGTCGCTTCGTTCATGCCGTGGCCCCGGCGACGCCCGTTCGCCGCCCCTTGTTCATACGGAGCGCGGCCGTTTCCGTTCATTTCGACTCCCCCAGCGTCCGGGAGCCGTCATCCGTCACACTTTCGACGCCGAGCCGCCGGGCGAGCCGCTTCAGCCCGCGGTGGGCCGCGGTGCGCACCGCTCCGGGCCGCTTGCCGAGGACGCGCGCGGCGGCGGGGCCGTCCAGCCCGACCACGACCCGCAGCAGCACCGCCTCAGCTTGGTCCCGGGGCAGCTCGCGCACCAGTTCCAGGGCCCGTTCGGTGGAGAGCGCCTCCATGGCCTGGTCGGCGGTGCTGTGCGGGCCGGGCAGGTCGAGTACGTCCTGTTCCAGGGCCGTCGACCGGGGCCGTACCCGGAGCCTGCGCAGGTGGTCGAGGGCCCGGTGCCGGGCGATGGTGGCGGTCCACCCCCGGAACCCCGCGCCGTCCCCCTTGAACCGCCCGAGGTCCCGGGCGATCTCCAGCCAGGCCTCGGAGGCGACGTCCTCGGCGTCGTCACCGACGATCCCGCGCAGGTAGCCGAGCAGTCCCGGTTGCACGATCCGGTAGGCGGTCGCGAACGCGGCCTCGTCGCCGTCCTGGGCCCGTGCCACGGCCGCACCCAGTTCGCCGTCGTACGCGTGCGCGCGCCGCGGCTCCCCTCCCTGGCCCAAGACATTCCTCGTTCGTACGGAGTTCCTGGCAGGTGCGTGACTCCCGCCGCGTGCACACGTCCGTCAGGGTCCACGCCCCCATGGTCATCAGCGTCACGCCTCACAGATCTGTCACAGGGCGGCGGGACGACGCCCGGCCGACGGCCCGCGCCACGGCGGGCGACGTCCTCGCCGCCGGCCTCGGCAGGCCCGGCGCCCGGGCTTCGCACGGTCGCCCGGCTCCGCCAGACCGTCCGGCGCAGGCGGAGGGGCAGGCGGCAGGCGGACGAAGAGTGAGGCACCGCGAAGGAGGCGGCCGGGCAGCCGGCCGGCATCGGCCGGCGCCGAGCTGGACGCCTCCCGAGCGGCGGCACCGGCCTCGGCTACACCCAGACGCTGTCGATGACCCGGACCGCTCTGGGCACCCCAGCGTCGGCCCGGCTGGGCCAGCTGCTGACGCCGTAACCCCCGGCACCGGACACGGAGAGGGCCCCCGCGCATCCCGCGCGGGGGCCCTCCGCTCATCTCCGTCCCGGGCCGGTCGCGTCCCGGCACAGCAGCCGCAGCGAGCCGTGGCCGGTGAAGCAGCGGCGGGCCTCCTCGACCGGGTCCCACAGACGGCCGTCGGGCGTGCGGACCCAGTGGTCGCCGCCCGTCGCCCACCACTCCCCGCCGCTGTGCCGGACGATCACCTCACCGGCGTACGCGCCGAGCCCCCGCAGCACGGTGTCCACGGCGGCGGGCGGGGTGTCCTCGCGCCGCAGGTCCTCGATGAGCCGGTCGACGCGCCACAGGCTCTGCGCCGAGTAGTCGAGGCGCAGGCGCGCGCCCTCGCGCAGGGTGGTCACGGCGTCCGTGGCCCATCGCACCGGCTTCGCGGCGGCTTGGGGCCGCCCCTCCTCGGTCTGCCGGGTCTGCTGGATTCGGGTCCTCGCACTGGTGGTCATGTAAGGAAGAGCGGCGTGCGCCCGTCATCCATCACGCCTGCTGCGGGTGCTTCCCGGGAACGGTGCAGGACCGCCCCACCTCCCCCGCACCCCGGGCACAGGAAGGACACCCTCCGGGGATCGCGCCGGCGCGTCTCACCCGCGTCCGCGGGCCCGCCGTGACACCACCGCCCGCAGCACCCGCCGCCCTTCCGTGGAGACCTCCAGGGCCCGGCGCAGCCCGCCCGCGCCGTGCCCGGCGAGGATCTCCAGGACGGTGACCTGACGGCGCAGCTCGGCCGCGACCAGCGGTGGCATGCCCTCCGTGCGGCCGGCCCGGCGGGAGTCGAGCGGGGAGGGGTCTTCGGCGGGGTCGAGGAGCCGGTGGATCTGCAGCGAGGCGACCGAGCAGGCGTCGGCCCAGACCCGTAGCTCCGCGGCGGACCACTGGGCGGGTACCGCCCCGAGCATGCGCCGGGCCAGCACGACGGCCTCGTCACCGTCCTCGGAGCCGTCCCCGGCGGACGGCAGCTTGCCGCGCACCTGTTCCAGGAGTTCGCCCCAGGCGGCCGTGTCGAAGCCGTCCGTGAGGTTCCCCCACAACGGGCGCAGGATCTCGTCGTCGCCTCCGAGGAGCGGCACGCACCGATCCAAACAAGCCAGTCCGCTCGCAGCCAGTCCGCGTTCGTCGGCCTTGGCGATGAGGTCCACCAGGCTCATTCACGCCTCCCTGTCCGGGGCGCCATCCTTACGGAGCCCGCACTTCCCCTTACTGCGTGCGACAGCCGGGGAGTGTCACAGGGTGCACGGTGCCGGAGGCGAGCGCAAGATTCCGGCCAACATCCCGACGTCAGTCCAACCGGTCCGCGAGCGCCCTGAACTGCGCCCAGGACAGTGACGGCGTGCCCGGGTCCCACAGCTTCTGCACGGTCGCCCGCAGCGGCATCCGGATGCCGGCCGCCACTTGGCCCTGGGTCTGGGAGTTGGCGAGGTCGCACCAGACCGCGAAGGTCCCGCCGAGGATCTGGGCGTCGTACCGCGCCGGGACGGCGGTCGTGCCGCGCAGGACCCGCGGGGTCCACTGCTCGTAGATGCGCTGACCGGTCGGGTAGACGAAGGTCTGCGGTTCGCCGAGGACGTAGTACAGGAACTCGTCGTTGTAGTTGATCACCTTGCGGCCCGCGCTCAGGTACTCCGCCGGCGGGCGGGCGCCGATCTCCTTGCCCGTCCAGTAGGCGACCACCAGGTCGGCGGCGGGTTTCACCGACGTCCCCCGGAAGAAGCCGTCGTTCCAGGCCCGCATGGTGCGGTCGTGGGCGCGGACGGTGTCGGCGCGGTCGTTGATCCAGCCGGTGGCCAGGTCGGCGACGGTGGCGCCGGAGCCGTGGGCCTCGCGGGCGGCGGTGGCGAGCTGCGGGTAGGAGGCCTCCGGGTCGGACACGGTCAGGGCCTGGTACTCGTCGCCGCCGAGATGCCACTGGCTGCCGGGGAACAGTCCGGCGAACTCGTCCAGCAGGTCGTCCAGGAGGGCCGCGGAGGCGTCCTTGGAGATGTCGACCGCGCCCCGCGTCGCCACCCCCTGGGCGTTGCGCAGCTGCAGCTCGGGGTGGGCGGCGAGCACGGAGCCCAGGTGCCCCGGCGAGTCGATCTCGGGCACGACGGTGATGTGCCGGCTGGCCGCCAGCGCGACGATCTCCTTCACCTGCGCCTTGGTCAGGTGCGGCGAGGAGACGATCTCCGGGTGGGTGTCGGACTCGATCCGGAAGGCCTGGTCGTCGGAGAAGTGCAGTCCGAGCTGGTTGAACTTCAGGTCCCCGAGCTCGCGCACGCGGTCCTGTATCCAGTCGGCCGTGAAGTGCTTGCGCGCGATGTCGAGCATGAAGCCGCGCTGCGGCTTGGCCGGCTCGTCCCGCACCACGCCCTCCGGCGCCGTGCCCCCGCCGTGCACCTCCTGCTTCAGGGTGCGGGTCCCGTAGAACACCCCCGCGTCGGACGGCCCGCTGACGGTGACCCGGCCGCCGCGCACGGTCATGGTGTACGACTCCGGGTTCGCGCCCTCGTCGTCGTTCAGCGCGAGCCGCAGGTCCCCGGCCCGCACGTCGTCCTTCTCGCCCGCGTAGGACATCCCGAGCTCACCGGCGATCAGCCGCCCCTCGTCGGCGAGCCCGGCATCGCTCACGACCACCCGGTGACCGTCGGCCGGGCGCCACCCGGGACCACGGGCGGGGGTGTGGGAGCGGACGGCCGGAATGGTCCGCGGGGTCTGTGAGAGGGCGTACGAGCGGGTGGGTGTCGGACTGGCCGCCGTGCCGGTGCCCGCGGCGTCGCCCCGTGCGGCGGCGGAACCCGCCTCGCCGCTCCGCCACGTCGCCGATCCGGCCGGCGCTCCGTCGCCCCCGGACGCCCACACGCCGACGCCCGCGCCGAGAACCACGACGAGACCGCCGGCCAGCAGGGCCCTCCGCACCACCTTCTGCTGCGGGTTCCTCTCCGGCGCCCGGCGCCGGTGCCTGTGCCTGCTCACCCCGCCAACCTACGACCCCCGCCTGGTCGAAGCGCGCGGAAGGGGTCCACCGCGTCCTGCGAAACTCTCTCTTTCGAGTGAAATTCGGGCAAGCGTCGGACACGTCATGACCACTCTCGATAACGTGGCGTCACACATTTCACTGCATCCCCTGCCACATCACACGTGACGCGAGGATCCACGCTGCCTGCGCACCGTCTCTCCCACCTCTCCGGCCGAGTCGCCATACCGACACTCCCGGAGCAGACCCGGAACACTCCCTCCGCGCCCTGGCTGGAGGGGTTCAACACCGCATCCGCCGAAGAGGCGCACGCCACCCTTCTCGCCTGCCTCAGCAGCCGCCGCTGGGCCCACCGCGTCACGGCCCACCGCCCCTACCCCACCCCGGACGCCCTCCTCGCCGCCTCCGACGAGGCGGCCTACGACCTCTCCGCGGGCGACCTGGCGGAGGCCCTGGCCGGGGAGCCCCTCCCGGCACTACCGGCGGACGCGTACGGCGCGGCCCACATGGCCCTGGACGCCGCCCACGCCGCCTACGAGGCCCGCTTCGGCCACGCCTTCGTCCTCTACCTCGGCGACACGCCCCGCGAAGAGACCCTCGACCACATCCTGGAAGCCATCCGGTCACGATTGACGAACGATCCGGACAAGGAGCGGGAGGTCGTGGCGGAGGAACTCCGGCGCCTGGCGAGGGAACGCCTGATGACCTACTTCAGGGGCGCGGGCAACGGCGCGACCAGGCACGACGCACCCGCCGACGGCACATAACCGGACAGACCACCACGGTCCCCTCCGGCGCTCACCCGAACGCGTGCCACTTTGATCACACCGCGAGACCCCCGCTGAGCCCAGCGGCGGCGCGTCGCTACGATGCTGGGGGCCGGTGGACCGTACCCGGCCGGGCCCGTCCGACACCGAAGCCGGCAGGCCCCAGTCCCCGCTCCCGGAGGGTTCTTCCGTGCCGGCTGGAACGCTGTACCGCGGCCGGGAAGGAATGTGGTCCTGGGTGGCTCACCGAGTCACCGGCGTCCTCATCTTCTTCTTCCTGTTCGTACACGTGCTGGACACCGCACTCGTGCGTGTCTCCCCCGAGGACTACGACAAGGTCGTAGCCACGTACAAGACCCCGATCGTCGCCGTGCTGGAGTACGGCCTCGTCGCCGCCATCCTCTTCCACGCGCTCAACGGCCTGCGCGTCATCGCCGTCGACTTCTGGTCGCAGGGCCCGCGCTACCAGAAGCAGATGTTCTGGGCCGTGGCCGGCATCTGGGTCGTGCTGATGCTCGGGGCGATCTACCCCGTGCTCGGCCACGCCGCTCGTGAACTGTTCGGGAGCTGAGACAGATGGCCACCACTGAAACCACCGCGTCCGGGATCGGCCCCGTCGAGGGCGGTTCCGTCTACAGCGCCGACAACCCGGCGCCCGTCATCGAGGCCCCGCGCAAGCGCACCAAGAAGTCCCCGAAGTCCACCCGGGGCAACTTCGAGATGGCCGCCTGGCTGTTCATGCGCCTGTCGGGCATCGTGCTGGTCGTCCTGGTCATCGGCCACCTGCTGATCCAGCTCGTCCTGGACGGCGGCGTCTCCAAGATCGGCTTCGCCTTCGTGGCCGGCCGCTGGGCGTCCCCGTTCTGGCAGGTCTGGGACCTGCTGATGCTGTGGCTCGCGATGCTGCACGGCGCCAACGGCCTGCGCACGGTCATCAACGACTACGCGGAGCGCGCGAACACCCGGCTGTGGCTGAAGGGCCTGCTCTACACCGCCACGGTGTTCACCATCCTCTTGGGCACGCTGGTGATCTTCACCTTCGACCCGAACATCCGCTAGGCACGGGGCTGCGAGAATCATGAAGATCCACAAGTACGACACCGTCATCGTCGGCGCCGGTGGCGCCGGTATGCGCGCCGCCATCGAGTCGACGAAGCGCAGCCGCACCGCCGTGCTGACCAAGCTGTACCCCACCCGCTCCCACACGGGCGCCGCGCAGGGCGGCATGGCCGCCGCGCTGGCCAACGTGGAGGAGGACAACTGGGAGTGGCACACCTTCGACACGGTCAAGGGCGGTGACTACCTGGTCGACCAGGACGCCGCCGAGATCCTGGCGAAGGAGGCCATCGACTCCGTCCTCGACCTGGAGAAGATGGGCCTGCCGTTCAACCGGACGCCCGACGGGACGATCGACCAGCGCCGCTTCGGCGGTCACTCCCGCAACCACGGCGAGGCCCCGGTCCGCCGCTCCTGCTACGCGGCCGACCGCACCGGCCACATGATCCTCCAGACGCTGTACCAGAACTGCGTCAAGGAGGGCGTGGAGTTCTTCAACGAGTTCTACGTCCTCGACCAGCTGATCACCGAGGTGGACGGCGTCAAGAAGTCCGCCGGTGTGGTCGCCTACGAGCTGGCCACCGGTGAGATCCACGTCTTCCAGGCGAAGGCCGTGATCTACGCCTCCGGCGGCTGCGGCAAGTTCTTCAAGGTGACGTCCAACGCGCACACGCTCACCGGTGACGGCCAGGCGGCCGTGTACCGGCGCGGGCTGCCGCTGGAGGACATGGAGTTCTTCCAGTTCCACCCGACCGGCATCTGGCGCATGGGCATCCTGCTGACGGAGGGCGCCCGCGGTGAGGGCGGCATCCTCCGCAACAAGGACGGCGAGCGCTTCATGGAGAAGTACGCGCCGGTCATGAAGGACCTCGCCTCGCGTGACGTCGTCTCCCGCTCCATCTACACGGAGATCCGCGAGGGCCGCGGCTGCGGTCCCGAGGGCGACCACGTCTACCTGGACCTGACCCACCTGCCGCCGGAGCAGCTGGACGCCAAGCTCCCGGACATCACCGAGTTCGCCCGCACCTACCTGGGCATCGAGCCGTACACCGACCCGATCCCGATCCAGCCCACCGCGCACTACGCGATGGGCGGCATCCCGACGAACGTCGAGGGTGAGGTGCTCGCCGACAACACCACGGTCGTCCCGGGCCTGTACGCGGCCGGCGAGGTCGCCTGCGTGTCCGTGCACGGCGCCAACCGTCTGGGCACCAACTCGCTGCTGGACATCAACGTGTTCGGCCGCCGCGCGGGCATCGCCGCCGCCGAGTACTCCCAGAAGGCCGACTTCGTCGAGCTGCCGGAGAACCCGGCGTCCCTCGTGGAGGAGCAGATCGAGCGTCTGCGCAGCTCGACGGGGACCGAGCGGGTGTCGACGCTCCGTCGCGAGCTGCAGGAGACCATGGACGCGAACGTCATGGTGTTCCGCACCGAGCAGACGATCAAGACGGCCGTCGAGAAGATCGCCGAGCTGCGCGAGCGCTACCGGAACGTGGCGATCCAGGACAAGGGCAAGCGGTTCAACACCGACCTGCTGGAGGCCATCGAGCTGGGCAACCTGCTCGACCTGGCCGAGGTCATGGCCGTGTCGGCGCTCGCCCGCAAGGAGTCCCGCGGCGGTCACTACCGCGAGGACTACCCGAACCGCGACGACGTCAACTTCATGCGCCACACCATGGCGTACCGCGAGGTCGGCGACGACGGCACCGAGACCGTCCGCCTCGACTACAAGCCGGTCGTCCAGACCCGCTACCAGCCGATGGAGCGTAAGTACTGATGGCAACTCCCGTTCTGGACAAGGCGGAGACCCCCGACTCGGCGTCTGCGGCCTCTCCGTACATCACCGTCACCTTCCGGGTCCGCCGGTTCAACCCGGAGGTCTCGGCGGAGGCGACCTGGGAAGACTTCCAGCTGGAGATCGACCCCAAGGAGCGCGTCCTCGACGGCCTCCACAAGATCAAGTGGGACGTCGACGGCACGCTGACCTTCCGCCGCTCCTGCGCCCACGGCATCTGCGGCTCCGACGCGATGCGGATCAACGGCAAGAACCGCCTCGCCTGCAAGACGCTGATCAAGGACATCAACCCTGAGAAGCCGATCACGATCGAGCCCATCAAGGGCCTCACGGTCCTGAAGGACCTGGTCGTGGACATGGAGCCGTTCTTCCAGGCGTACCGCGACGTCATGCCCTTCCTCATCACGAAGGACACCAACGAGCCGACGCGCGAGCGTCTGCAGTCCGCCGAGGACCGCGAGCGCTTCGACGACACCACCAAGTGCATCCTCTGCGCCGCCTGCACGTCCTCGTGCCCGGTCTTCTGGAACGACGGCCAGTACTTCGGCCCGGCGGCCATCGTCAACGCGCACCGCTTCATCTTCGACTCGCGCGACGAGGCCGGCGAGCAGCGCCTGGAGATCCTGAACGACCGTGACGGCGTGTGGCGTTGCCGCACGACCTTCAACTGCACGGACGCCTGCCCGCGCGGTATCGAGGTCACGAAGGCGATCCAGGAGGTGAAGCGGGCGCTGATCACGCGCCGCTTCTGAGATCCGGCAGCTTCGGAACACGCCGAGGGCCCCGCTCCGTGACGGAGTGGGGCCCTCGGCGTGTGTGACGGGCGCTCAGCCGCGGAGGACGCGGCCCTGCTTGTCGGTGCGGTCGTTGCTCGTCAGGAACAGGATGCCGTCGATCAGCGCCCAGAAGCCGAGGCCACCGCAGGTGAGGAGCTGCGCGACGCCCACGCCGACGGAGCCGACGTAGAAGCGGCCGATGCCGAGGGTGCCGAGGAAGAGCTGGAGGATGCCCGCGACGATCTTCGACTTGTCGGAGTACGGGCGGCCCTGCGGGTCGTAGCCGAAGGGTGCGTCAGGGGTGGGGACGGTCATGTGAACTGCTCCTGGTTACTTCGAATGGGGAGTCCAGGAGGGATGCGTCGAGTGGATCACATACGTCCGACCGTGCATGGACATGTCGGAACGCCCCCCTGTGAGCCGTGAGCCTAGAGAGGCAAGGGGGGTGAAAGGGAGTGGGAACGAACGATCGTTCCTATTCCGTGATCAAATCCCGCCAGGGCAAGGGACCTTTCGGACGGGTGTGCGGGCCTAGAAGAGGTTGCGCGCGACGGTCCAGGTGACGGCGAGGCCGAGGACGAGGGCCTGGGCGGGGCGGCTCAGGCGCGGCTGCCAGCGCCTGCCGTGCAGCCCTTCCCAGATCCACCGCCCCAGCAGGGCGAGGGCCCACGGCGCGGCGAGCAGCAGGGCACGGTTGTCGAGCCAGGCCTCGGCGACGTGACCGTGCATCAGGTCGTAGACCATGCGGGTGCCGCCGCAGGCGGGGCAGAGCAGGCCGGTGACGAGCCGGAAGGGGCACTGGGGCAGAAGGTGCCCGGGCTGGTGCGGGTCGGTGACGTAGAGGTAGGCGGAGCCGGCCGCGCCGGCGGCGAGCACCGCGAGGGGTGCCGCCGCCGGGTGCCGCAGCAGGGATGCGCGTTCCCCGCCCACCGTGTCAGCCACGCAGGATCCGGCCCTGGCCGTCGGTCTTGTCGTTGCTCGTCAGCAGGATGATGCCGTCGACGAGCGCCCAGATGCCGAGGCCGCCACAGGTGAACAGCTGGGCGAGGCCCATCCCGACGTTGCCGATGTAGAAGCGGCCGACGCCGAAGCTGCCGAGGAAGAGCTGGAGGATGCCCGCGACGATCTTCGACTTGTCGGAGTAGGGACGCCCGTAGGGGTCGTAGCCGTAAGGGGCGTTGGGGTCCCCGGCGTAGCCGGGCGGCGGGTAGCCGGCCTGCTGGTAGCCCGGCTGCTGGTAGGCCTGCTGCTGATAGCCGTCCTGGGGGTAGCCGTAGGGGCCGGCCTGGCCGCCCGCGTACGGCCCTTGCCCGGCGTTCGGATACCCGTACCCCGGCTGAGGGGGCTGCTGCGGCTGCTGCGGCTGTTCGGACACGGTGACTTCTCTCCCCGAGGCCAGATGATCGGATGGGACGTACAAGTGAGTTCAGGTCATCTTGCACGAAGAATCCGGTGCCGGAGAAGTCAGGGTCCGGACGCACGGGTTTCGGCGCTCCGCCGGTGCGCCGACGGCAATCCCGGCTCGACGGCTGCCGCGGACCTATTCTGACGACATGTCAGATGACCTGTTGTCCTACGACCTGCTCGGGTTCGACAACGTGCTGCTGCCCGTGGGGAACCTCGGGCAGGCCGTGGGTTTCTACGAGCGGGCCGGGTTCGCGGTGAAGTTCCGTTTCGACGAGGCCGGGATCGCCCTGCTGGAGTGCGGCGGCGAGACGCCCGGGATCCTGCTGCGGGAGGAGGAGGCGCTGGGCCACCGGCCGCCGCCGTGGGGCTCCCCGCGCCTCTGGCTGGAGGTGCCCGACGCCCGTGCGACGGCCCGCCGGCTGGCGTCCGCCGGCATCCCGCCGCTCGACGAACCGTTCGCGGTGGCCACCGGCTGGACCGTCGAGGTCGCCGACCCCTGGGGGAACGTCCTGGGCTTCACCGACTACTCCAAACGACCGGAGCTGGGCCGCGCCCCGGGCGCCGCCACCGGGCGCCCGGCCCGCCGCGCCAGGTGACACCCGCGTCAGGTGCCCCCCCCCCGAAGCGAGTTGAACGCGTTCAAAAGGAGGTCTACAGTCGCCTCACGACAGCGTTTTGAACGCGTTCAGAAAGGGTGGGGAGCATGGACCGCACGGTCATCGCCTACGTCATCTACCTGGTCGTCAGCATCGGGCTGACCGTCTGGGTGGCCCGGACCCTCAGCCGCAACGGGCGGGTCTTCCTCGCCGACGTCCTGCACGGCAACGAGAAGCTCGCCGACGCCGTCAACCACCTCCTGGTGGTCGGCTTCTACCTCGTCAACCTCGGCTTCGTCGCGCTGTACCTGAGCGGGGACGGGACGATCCACGACACCCGTGGCGTCTTCGAGGCCCTGTCGACCAAGCTGGGCGTGGTGCTGCTGGTGCTCGGCGTGATGCACCTGGCCAACGTGTACCTGCTCAACCGGATCCGGCGGCGCGGCGTCATGGAGCGGGAGCAGGTCCCGCCGGTCGCCCCGCAGGGCTGGGCCGCCCCGACGGCCGGGGCGTGAGCGGCGTGCGGGCCGACCGGGTGGCCCCGGCCACCGCCGCCGACCGGGACGCCGCCCGCGTCCCGGTCCGCCGGCTCACCGTCCTCTACGACGGCGACTGCTCCCTGTGCGTCTTCCTCAGCGACTGGCTGCGCCGCCGGCCGCAACTGGTGCCGCTGGAGACGGTCCCCGCGGGCTCCGCCGAGGCGGCCGCCCGCTTCCCCGGCCTCGACCACCGCGCCACGCTCGACGAGATCACCGTCGTCGGCGACGCGGGCCAGGTCTACCGCGGCGCGGCCGCCTGGATCGTCATCCTGTGGGCGCTGCGCGAGCACCGCCCCCTCGCCCACCGCCTGAGCACCCCCGCCGGGGCGCGGCTCGCCAGGGGCGCCGTTCTCGCCGCCGCCAAGTGGCGCGGGACGCAGGGGAGCGGAGACCGGGGGCAGGGGGCGTACCGGCGCGACGACCGGGGGCGGGGCGCGCAGTGGGGCGGACGCGCGTACCGCCGCGCCGACGGATGGTCGTACGACCCGGCGCGGGGATGGAGCCACACCCCGCCCGCGTGTGACGGCGGCGCCTGCGGCACTGGTTAGGCTCTGTTCCCGTGTCCGCGAACCACGACGGCCCCGCCGAGGCCGATTCCCCGACCGAGTCCCACGGGGCCGCTGCGCGCTCCAAGTCCGAGCAGACCCGGGCGCTGATCCTGGAGACGGCGATGCGGCTGTTCCAGGAGCGCGGGTACGACAAGACCACCATGCGGGCCATCGCCCAGGAGGCCGGTGTCTCCGTCGGCAACGCCTACTACTACTTCGCCGGCAAGGAGCACCTGATCCAGGGCTTCTACGACCGCCTCGCCGCCGAGCACCGGCAGGCGGTCCGGGCCGTCCTGGACCGGGAGACCGACCTGGAGGCGCGGCTGTCGGGGGTCCTGCGGACCTGGCTGGACGTGGCCGCGCCGTACCACGAGTTCGCCGTCCAGTTCTTCAAGAACGCCGCCGACCCCGACAGCCCGCTCAGCCCCTTCTCCCCCGAGTCGGAGCACGCGCGCCTGGAGGCGATCTCCGTCCAGCGCGAGGTCCTGGCCGGATCGAAGGCGAAGGTCCCGGAGGAACTGCGGGACGTGCTGCCCGAGCTGATGTGGCTCGCCCAGATGGGTCTCGTCCTGTACTGGATCTTCGACCGGACCGAGGGCCGTGAGCGCAGCTACCGGCTCGCCGAGCGGGGTGCACGGCTGACCGCGCGGGGCGTGGCCCTGGCCCGCTTCCGGGTGCTGCGGCCGCTCGTCCACGAGGTGCACGAGCTGTTCACGGACTTCCTGCCCGGTATGACGAGGGCCCTGCCGGACCCGGGCAGGAAGCGCAGCGCGCCGGATCCGGCGGACCGACAGGAGCGGTCCTGACGCCAGGGGCTCCCCCTGGCGTCAGGAGACCCAGGGCTCTCCCCCTAGTTGACCGCGTCCACCTCGTCCCCCGAGAGCTCCGTCAGCTCCACGTCGTGGACCAGCGCCTCGTCGGCGACCATCACCTGGCGCGCCGCGGAGGCGTACGAGCGGGCCGTCGTCGCCAGCAGGTACGTCCCCGGCGCCGGGACCGAGAGGATGTAGGAGCCGTCGGCGAGGGAGACGACGCGGTCCAGCTGGCGTCCGCCCTTGGACATCAGGGTGACCGCCGCGCCCTCGACGGGGTCGCCGGCCGCGTCCCGCACGAAGCCGTGCACCGCCGAGGCGGGGCCGTCCGACGCGGGCGTCCGCACGGGTGCCGCCGCCTCTTCCCTCGGCTCCACCGCCAGGTGCGGCAGCCGCTTCTCCAGCCACCGCGGCAGCCACCAGTTGGAGGTGCCGAGCAGGTGCATCGCGGCCGGGACCAGGGCCGTACGCAGGACGAAGGCGTCCAGGGCGACCGCGGCCGCCAGACCCACGCCCGCCATCGCCGCGCCCGAGTCGCCGCTCAGCACGAACGCCAGGAACACGCAGACCATGATCAGCGCCGCCGAGTTGATGACACGGCTGGTCTCGGCCAGGCCCACGCGGACCGCTCGCGCGTTGTCCTTCGTGTGCACCCACTCCTCGTGCATCCGGCTGACCAGGAACACCTGGTAGTCCATCGACAGGCCGAACAGCAGGGACAGCATGATGACCGGCAGGAAGGCGTTGATCGGGCCCTCCTTGCCGAGGCCGAGCAGCTCCAGGCCCCAGCCCCACTGGAAGATCGCGACGAGGACGCCGAAGGAGGCCGCCGCCGCGATCAGGTTCATCACCGCGGCGGTCAGCGGCACCACCAGGGAGCGGAAGGCGACCAGCAGGAGCAGGAAGCCCAGGCCGATGATCGTCGCGACGAACAGGGGCAGCCGGTCGCCGGTGACCGTCGCGAAGTCCTTGGAGACGGCGGTGACCCCGCCGACGTGCGCCTCCGTCCCGGCCTGCGGGATGACGTCCTCACGGAGGCGGTCGATGAGGGTGTCGGTCTCCTCGGACTGGGGCGAGGTCGTGGGGATCACCTGGACGACGGTGACGCCCTGGGCGGGGGGCATGGCGGCGACCCGGGCGACCCCCGGGGTGTCCTCGATGCCCGTGACGAGGGCTGCCGCGTCACCGTTCGCCACGACCACCTGGAGGGGGCCGTTGAAGCCCGGCCCGAAGCCCTCGGCGAGCAGGTCGTAGGCCTGCCGGGTGGTCGTCGTGGTGTCGTCGTTGCCCTGGTCGGTGGCGCCGAGGCGCAGGGAGAGCACGGGCAGGGCCAGCACGGCCATCACGGCCAGGGCGAGCGCGGCCACCGTGCGGGGCCGGCGCTGCACGCCCGTGGACCAGCGGGCCGCGAGACCGCTCGCCGTCTCCTCCTCCGCTCCCCGCTCGGCGAGCCTGCGCCGCTGCCTGCGGCTGAGCACGCGCGGGCCGAGGAGGCCGAGCAGCGCGGGCAGCAGCGTCGTGGCCGCCAGGACGCTCAGCACCACCGTCAGGGAGGTGCCGATGACCACCCCGTCCAGGAAGCGCAGGTTCGTCACCAGCATCCCGGCGAGCGCGATGCACACCGTGCCGCCGGCGAACAGCACGGCCCGGCCCGAGGTGTTGAGCGCCGTGACCGCCGACTCCTCGGGATCCATGCCGCGCAGGACGCCCTTGCGGTGCCGGGTGACGATGAACAGGGCGTAGTCGATGCCGACGCCGAGGCCGATCAGGGAGGCGAGCAGCGGCGCCAGGTCGGGGATGTCGGTGACGTGGCCGAGCAACTGGGTGCCGAACAGGCCCATGCCCACGCCGAAGATCGCAACGGCGATGGGCAGCAGCATCGCGAAGAGCGAGCCGAAGGCGAGGAACAGCACGATCGCGGCGGCCGCCAGGCCGACCATCTCGGCCAGTCCGGTCGGCGGCTCCTGCACGCGCTGGATCGCCTGACCGCCCAGCTCGACGCGCAGACCGTCGCGTTCGGCGCCCTGCGCGGTGTCGACGACGTCCTCGACGAGCTCCTTCGGGACGGCGTTCGCCTGGTCGGCGAAGGTGACCTGGGCGTACGCGATCCGCCCGTCGCGGCTGATCTGCGCCGCGCCCTCCGGCCCGGCGTAGGGGCCGACGACGCCGCCGACGCCCTTCATCCCCGCGATCTCGTCGAGCGCGGGCTGGATGCGGGACCGTACGTCCTCGTCCCGTACCGAGCCCTCGTCGACCTTCCACACCACCGTGTCGGTGTCGCCCGCGCGGGCGGGGAACGCCTTCTCCATCAGGTCGTACGCCTTCTTGGAGTCCGTGTTCGGAAGGGAGAAGACGTTCGCGTAGTCCGTGCCCGCCGTCGAGGCCGTGAAGCCCAGGCCGAACAACGCCCCCACCCACAGCAACAGGACCACCAGCCGGTGCCGATAGCACCACCGCGCCAATGCCGTCACGCTCAAGCTCCTTCGTCGGACGTCGACCGTCGCAGCCGGACGGTCGGATCGGTCGGTCGGTCCCCCAGGTCCTGGGCACCAGAATTGGCGGCGGCACGCGCGCGTGGGGCCGAACGGCCCTGACTCTCAAGGAACTCCAAAGCGGGAACCGGCCCCGCGGCCGGCGCCCGCGCCGATACTGGGGGCATGACGACGGCTCCCGGCACCGTGCTGGTCGTGGAGGACGAGCCGAGCATCGCGGACGTCCTCGCCATCGCCCTGCGCTTCCACCGCTTCGAGGTCATGATCGCGGGCACCGTCCGCGAGGCCCTCGCCCTGACCGCGCGCACCCGGCCCGACGTGGCCCTGCTGGACGTGATGCTGCCGGACGGGGACGGGCGGGTGCTCGGCAGGCAACTGCGGGAGCGGCAGCCGCAGTTGGCGCTGGTCTTCCTCACCGCGCGGGACGCGCCCGCCGAGATCGTCGGCGCCCTCGGCTTCGGCGACGACTACATCACCAAGCCGTTCGACATCGAGGTGGTCGTCGCCCGCATCACGGCGGTTCTGCGCCGTACCCGCCCGGCCGACGTCCTCCCGCAGCGGCCGCCGCTCAGATACGGCGACCTGGAGCTGGACGAGACGACGTACAGCGTGCACCGCGCGGGCCGCTCGGTCGAGCTCACCCCCACCGAGTACGCGCTGCTGCGCTTCCTGGTGCGCAACGGCGGCCGGATCGTGCCGAAGGAGCAACTGCTGCGCCACGTCTGGCAGTACGAGCACACCCCGCCCGAGTCGACCGTCGTCGAGACCTACATCAGCTATCTGCGGCGCAAGCTGGACGCGCTGGGCCCGCCGGTGATCACCACACGGCGGGGCGTCGGGTACGGGCTGGCATGAGGTCCCCGCACGGCCGGCGCGGCATCCACTCGCTGCGGGTGAAGCTGACCCTGGCGAACGTGGTGCTGCTCGCCCTCGGCATCGTCGCCACCACCGCCGTCAGCCTCATGGGCATGCGCTACTACCTGCTCGACCAGGTCGACACCGAGCTGGTCAGGACGCGCGCCTCGCTGGGCGGCGCGGAGCTCACCATGCGGCAGATCGACTCGCTGAGCGTCCTCGGCTTCGTCCGTGACCGGGTCGTCCCGCAGGCCGCGGACGAACGCCCGGCACCGGACACCATCTTCGCCGCCGTCGACGGCGAGGGGGACGCCGTCGGCATCCTCGGCGTCCCGCCGACCGTCGCCCAGCGCGGCCTCGCCGGGGCGGTCGGACACCCCGGCCCGCTGGCCCGGGACACCGAACCGCACGACGTGCGGGTGCACGGCACCGCCTACCGGGTGACCGCCACCAGGCTCTCCGACGGCACGCACATCCTCATGGCGACCTCGACGGAGGCCCTCCACGCGGGCATGGCCAAGGCCCTCAAGCTCGACCTCGCCGTCGGCACGCTGCTGCTGGCACTGCTCGCCTGCCTGACCCTGTTCAGCGTGCGGCGGCGGATGCGGCCGCTGGAGGACATGGTGGAGACCTCGTCGGCGATCGCCGAGGGAGACCTCACCCGGCGCGTGCCCTCCAGCCACCACCCCACCCAGGAGGTCGAACAGCTGCGGCTCTCCCTGAACTCCATGCTCCACCAGGTCGAGACCGCGTACCGCACGCGCGAGCGCAGCGCGGCCCAGCTGCGCCGCTTCGTCGCCGACGCCTCGCACGAGCTGCGCACCCCGCTCTCCGCGATCCGCGGCTACCTCCAGCTGTACGACCAGGGCATGCTGCGCGATCCCGCCGAGCGGCGGCGGGCCTGGGACCGGATGAACGGCGAGGTGGACCGCATGGGCCGGCTCGTCGACGAGCTGCTCACACTGGCCCGCCTCGACCAGCGGCCCGAACTGCGGCTGCGCAACGTCGACGTGAGCCGGCTGGTGCGGGACGCGGCCGAGGATCTGCGCGCCCAGCAGCCCGGCCGGCCCGTCACCGTCGACGCCGACGGCGCCGTCCTCGTGCGGGCCGGCGAGTCGGGCCTGCGCCAGGTCCTCGCCAACCTCCTGGCCAACGTCCGCACCCACACACCCGCCGACGTACCGGTACGACTCGGTGCCGGACGCGCCGACGGCGTCGTACGCCTGACCGTCGCGGACAAGGGGCCGGGCCTGCCGCCCGAGGACGCGGCACGCGTCTTCGACCGCTTCTTCCGGGCCGGCGGCGGCGCCGGAAGCGGACTGGGCCTGGCGATCGTCCAGGGCGTGGTCCACGCCCACGGCGGCGAGGTGACGGTCCGGACAGCCCCGGGCGAGGGAATGACGGTGACGGTCGAACTGCCGGTACGGGCGGAGGAGTGCGGCTAGGTGTGCTGTCCCTAGGACAGGAGGCGGGGTCGGGGACCGGGCGGGGGGCCGGCCGGTGTGGCCACCAGGGCCCACACCGTCTTGCCGTGGCGTCCCCGGGTCCACACGCCCCACGCCGCGGCGACGGCCTCCACCAGGTGCGGGCCGCGACCGTCCTCGTCGCGGTCGCCCACGGCTCGCGGGCGCGGTTCGGGGCGCCCCTCGTCGGAGACCTCGACGAGGCAGGATCCGTTGGCCAGGGCCGTGACGGCGACCTCGAACTCGTGCTCGCGCAGCGGGCCGTGGCGTACGACGTCGGTGGCCAGCTCGGAGACGAGCAGGACCGAGTCCTCGAGGGCCGGGTCGTGCGGGCCGTGGCCCCAGGCGGCCAGATGGTCACGCACCCGGCGCCGGGCGATGCCCACGGACGCCGGGTGCCGGGGCAGCCGGAAGGAGTCGCGTCTCACCACGTCTCCTCCTCACCCCGCACACACCTCCGCCACATGGTGTCCCGTCGGGTGACTGCCCGGTGGCGCGCGGTCGCATGCCCGTTCCGGCTCGGCCGGGTTCCGTTCCGGCTCGGTCGGGTTCCGTTCCGCCCCGGCCGGGTTCCGTTCCGGCTCGGTCGGGTTCGGCTTCCCCGTGGCGACGTGGGCGCGGGCGCGGTCGGCGTACCGGCGGCCGTCCCGGCTCCGGGGGCCGGTCGCCGGACCTGGACGACGCCCCTGCCCACTCCGCCCGGCGCGGCGGCCGGCGGGCCGGGCGCGGGTGGTGCGGGGGCCGGGGCGCGCAGGGACGCGCCCGGTCGCCGTACCGCTCGGGCCTCGTCCTACGCCTGCCGGGAGGCCAGTTCGATCACCGTTATGTCCGACGGGGCTCCCACGCGCGTGGGCGGGCCCCAGGCGCCGGCACCGCGGGAGACGTAGAGCTGCGTGTCGCCGTAGCGCTCCAGGCCCGCCAGGGTCGGGTTCGCGGCCGCGGCGAGGAGGTTGCCGGGCCAGAGCTGACCGCCGTGCGTGTGGCCGGAGAGCTGGAGGTCGACGCCGTGGTCGACGGCGTCGTGGATCTGGACGGGCTGGTGGGCCAGGAGCACGCACGCGCGCGTGGTGTCCCGGTCGCCGAGCGCCTTGGCGTGGTCGGGGCCCTGACCCTCGCTCTCCCCGGCGATGTCGTTGACGCCCGCGAGGTCGAACCAGGGCAGTTCCGTGCGCGCGTTCTCCAGGGGGCGCAGGCCGAGCCGGCGCACCTCCTCGACCCACTGCTCGGCGCCGGAGAAGTACTCGTGGTTGCCGGTGACGAAGAAGGCTCCGTGCCGTGCCTTCAGCTGTGCGAGCGGGGCCGCCGCCGGGCCCAGGTCCTTCACGCTGCCGTCGACCAGGTCGCCGACGACCGCGATCAGGTCCGGCTGGGTGCCGTTGATCGTGTCGACGACCCGCTGCGCGAAGCTCCGGCCCAGGACCGGGCCCAGGTGGACGTCGCTGACGACGGCGATGCGGTAGCCGTGGGCCGCGCGCGGCAGCTTGGCCAGCGGGACCGTGACCCGCTTCACCTTCGGACCGCTGAGGACGCCGTAGGTGCCGTGGCCGACCGTCCCGACGGCCGCCGCGGCGGCGGCGCCGCCGATGACGCGGGAGACGAAGAGACGGCGGGAGGGGGCGGCGGCGAGCCGGGGGGAGTCGGCGGGACCGGTGGAGGAGGCGGGGGTGCTCGCGGTGCCGGCGCCGTCCGGCCCCTCGGGGTCCTCCGGGGCGGCGCCCGTGGATTCCGGGGCGTCGGACGGTGCGTCCGGCGCCGGGGACTCCTGGGGCGTGGGGCCCGCGGCAGCGGTTCCCTCGTGCGCCGCGCCCGCCGGCACCCGCTCCGGGGGCGACACGGCGGTCCCGGCGGGCGTGCGCCGCTCCAGGTACCGCCGCAGCAACGGCCGTACGACCTCCCCGGCGGCCACCGCCAGCAGCAGGTAGATCGACAGGGCCAGCCACAGGAAGCCCGGCCAGGCCAGGACGCGCTGGAGCCAGAAGGGGGCGCCCGTGCGCTCGGCTACCAGGGCGCCGACGGCCAGGGCCCAGCCGCCCGCGATCAGCACCGCGCCGCCGCGGCGGGTCCACCCCGGGGCGCGCGTGGTGTCGCGGAACAGGCGACGCCACAGGTACCAGTTGGCCGTCACCAGGACGGCCAGGACGAGCAGCACGAAAAGGATGGCCACGGTGTCGTAATCCCCGCTGTCGGCTTGGGCGTCCGGCGATGAGTCCGGCGGTCCGGTGATGAGGTTCGGCGGTCGGTTCCGGCGGTCCGCCTATGAATTTCGGCGCAGGGCGCGCAGCCCGCGCAACCCGAGGACCCCGATGGCCGTCCCCAATACGAAGGAGACGACGGCGAGGGTCAGGTGGACCCAGAAGTACGCGGTGGGATCGCCGTCCTCGAAGGCGAGACCGCTGCTGTCCTTGATCAGGTTTTTGACGAAAGTGACCCAGATGACCCAGCTCCACACCCCGAAGGCGAGCAGGAACCAGGAGACCGGGCGGCTGAGCTTCATGCGTTCAGTATCGCCGCCCGGTGTCCGGTTCCATGACGGGGGTGGGGAGGGGGATGCCAAGCGCCGTGCCCTGCCAGGTACTTTCTCCGTCGTGCCCGCACCCTTCAAGCAGACCGCCAGGCGCGCCCTGCTGGTCACCTCCGCGACGCTCGCGTCCCTCGCGTTGACCGCGCCCGTGTCCGTGGCGGCCCCGAGCCCGTCCCCCTCGGCCACCCCCTCCGCCTCGGCTTCGTCCAAGCCGTCGGCCACTCCCCCGGCGAACATGTCGACCGTCGGCGGCGCCCGCCTCGGGCAGGCCGGGACGCAGGTGGAGCTCGCGGACGGTGCTCCGGTGCTGCCGAAGAACCTGACCGCCCGGTCGTGGATCGTCGCGGACGCGGAGTCGGGCGACGTGCTCGCCGCGCACAACGCGCACTGGCGGCTGCCCCCGGCGAGCACCTTGAAGATGCTCTTCGCCGACACCGTGCTGCCGCGTTTCCCGAAGACCACGCAGTACAAGGTCCAGCCGAAGGACCTGGAGGGCGTCGGCTCCGGCTCCAGCATGGTCGGGATAAAGGAGGGCGAGACCTACACCGTCCACGACCTGTGGCTCGGCGTCTTCCTGCGCTCCGGCAACGACGCCGTGCACGTGCTGTCGTCGATGAACGGCGGCATCGGCAACACGGTCAAGGAGATGAACGAGCACGCCGAGGAACTCCAGGCCCTCGACACCAGCGTGGTCTCCCCCGACGGCTACGATGCCTCCGGCCAGGTCTCGTCGGCGTACGACCTGACGCTGATCGCCCGCTCGGGGCTGCAGAAGGCGGACTTCCGGGAGTACTGCTCGACGCTGACGGCGAAGTTCCCGGGTGTGACGAAGAAGAACAAGAAGGGCAAGACGGTCCGCGAGACCTTCGAGATCCAGAACACCAACCGGCTGCTGACCGGCGACTACGACATACGTCAGTACCAGGGCATCGCGGGCGTCAAGAACGGCAACACCACCAACGCGGGCGCCACCTTCACCGGCGTCGCCGAGCGCGACGGCCGGGTGCTGCTGGTCACGGTGATGAACCCGGAGAAGACGGACCACAACGAGGTCTACAAGGAGACCGCCGCCCTGTTCGACTGGGGTTTCCAGGCCGCCGGCAAGGTGCGTCCGGTGGGCGAGCTCGTCCCGCCGAAGGGCACCGTGCAGGCCAGTGCCCAGCCGGGCGCGAACGACTCCACCGGCGGGTCCGGGAAGTCCGGGGAGGCCGGGGCCGCCGGGAACGTGTCCCAGAAGCCCGTCGCGAGCGCCGTGACCGGGAACGGCTCCCGTGGCATGGGAGTCGCGCTGGCGATCACGGGCGGGGCGCTGGTGCTGCTCGCGGGGGCGGCGTTCCTGGTCAACCGCCGCTGGCCGCTGCCGGATCTGGTGCGCCGTCGTCGCTGACGTCCGGGTCGGACGCCTCGTCCGCGGCACTGCCCGTCGCCGTCCAGGCGGCGCAGAACAGCACCAGCTTCGCGGTGAAGTTGATCCACAGCAGCAGGGCGATGGGCACGCCGAAGGCGCCGTACATGCTCTTCGTGGCCACGCCCTGCATATAGCCGCTGAGCAGCAGCTTCAGCAGTTCGAAGCCGACGGCGCCGGTCAGCGCGGCCACGATGAGGCGGCGGCGCTTCGGTTCGACGCCGGGCAGCAGGGTCAGGACGTAGAGGAGCAGCAGGAAGTCGGCGAGGACGGCGACGAGGAAGGCGGCGGTCCGCAGCAGGACGCTTCCCCAGCCGGCCTTGTCGATGCCGAGCTGCCCGGTGATCCAGCCGACCATCGCGGAGGCCACGGTGGAGGCGACCAGGGTGACGAGGACGGCGCCGCCGAGCCCGAGGAGGATGCCGAGGTCCTTGGCCTTGTGCAGGACCGGGTTCTCCTCCTCGTCGGGCAGCTCCCACACCGCGCGCAGGCACTCGCGTGTGGAGCCCGCCCAGCTGACGCCGGTGAACAGCAGGACGGCGGCGGAGATGAGGCCGACGGTGCCGGCGTTCTGCACCAGGCCTTCGATGTTCAAACGGTCGGAGATGCCGGGAACCTGCTCGGCGACCTTGTCCTCGAGGGCCTGCTGCCGCTCGGTTCCGAGCGTGGCGGCGGCGATCGCGGCGGCCAGGGTGAGCAGCGGGAAGAGGGCGATGAAACTGGTGAACGTCATCGCGGCGGCCAGCCGCGTCCACTTCACCCGGTCCAGCCGCTCGAACGACCGCCACGCGTGCGTGGCCATCAGTCGCGTGGCGAACGGCCCGATTCCGGGGAGCTTTTTCAGCCAGTCCATGATCCGACCCTGCCCTCCTGGCGGCGCGTGACGCCGAACACCAGGGTGCGGGTACCCCAGAACCGCACGAGGGTGGCGAGCGCCATGCCGATCCCGGCGCCGGAGAGGGTGTCCGCGCGCTGCGAGGTGTAGCCGAGGCCGTAGTGGCTGACGGCGAGACAGAGCAACTGGACGAGGGATCCCGCGAGGTTGACGACGAGGAACGCGGCACAGGAGCGCGGTCCCCGCACGCGCGCGTGCCGGTAGGTGCCCAGCGCGTTGCCCGCGTAGGCGACCGTGCAGCCGGCGAGGAAGGAGAGGGACTTGGCGGTGAGCGGGCCGACGCCCGCCGGGCCGCGCAGGCAGGTGAAGAGGGCGAGGTCCACGGCGTAGGCGAGGGAGCCGACGGCTGCGAAGCCCAGCAGTTCGCCGCGACGGGGCGCCCACGCGCGCGGGTTCACCAATTGGCCACCGCCAGGCCGTACATGGCCAGCCAGACCACTCCGATCAGGGCGAGGGCCCGGTCGCCGAGGACGACCTCCTCGGGTTCGCCGGCGGTGCCGCGGTCGGCGAAGACGGCGTAGCGCAGGACCGCCAGGACGAAGGCGACCACGGACAACTGGCGCCAGGGCAGCACGCTGGTGTGCGGCACGCCGCCCTCCTCCAGCGCCCACAGGCAGTAGCCGAGCACGGCGACCCCGGCGGCCAGCTGCCAGACGAAGCGCAGGTAGCCGGGGGTGTACTCGGTGAGCAGCGCGCGGGTGGCGCCCTGCGCGCCGGCCATCTGCACGGCCTCGGAGTAGCGCTTGGCCGCCACCATGAACAGCGCCCCGAAGCCGGTGGTGATCAGGAACCAGCGCGACAGCGGGATGCCGAGCGCGAGCCCGCCGACCATGGCCCGCATCAGGAACCCGGTCGTGACGACGGCGAGGTCGACGACCAGGACGTGCTTCAGGCTGACGCAGTACGCCAGTTGCATGCCGACGTACGCGGTCAGGAGGGCCGGGACGGCCGGGGAGGTCAGCCAGGCCGCGGCGGCGGGCCCGAGGACCGCCAGGGCGCCTCCCACGGCGTACGCGACCGGGACGGGGACCTGTCCGGCGGCGACCGGGCGGTGCCGCTTGGTGGGGTGGGCGCGGTCGGCGTCGGCGTCCCGGGCGTCGTTGATGAGGTAGACGGCGGCGGCGCAGGCGGTGAACAGCGCGAAGACCAGGGCGAGTTCGGTGAGGGTGGCCCAGGAGAAGAGCCGTCCGGCGGCCGCGGGTGCGGCGATGACGAGGGTGTTCTTGACCCATTGTTTGGGGCGGGCGGTGCGCAGGAGGCCGGTGAGGAGGGAGCCGGTGCGGGCGGCGGGTGCGCGGCCGGGGCCGTCGCCGGTGCGGGGCGGTCCGGGGCGGGGCGGTCCGGGGCGCGGCGGTCCGGGGCGGGTCGGCGTCTGCTGGGGGTGAGGCGGCGTCGGCTGGGAGTGAGGTGGAGCCGGCTGGGGGGCGGGGGTTCGCCGTTCGGGGAGGGAGCGTTCGGTGGGGCGTTGGGCGCTGGTGAGGGGCGCGGCCTCAGTCATGCACGCTCCCCCGTACGCTCTGTGCGCCCGTCCGGATCCAGCGCGCCCCTACGCGCGCCGTCAGTGCCCCCAGGGCCGCGCCCGCCGCCACGTCGGAGGGGTAGTGGACGCCGACGACCAGGCGCGAGAGGCACATCGCGGCGGCGAGCGGGGCGACCGCGTACGCCCCGAGGGCTCCGTAGGCGACGGCGGCCGCCGCCGCGGACGTCGCGTGCGAGCTGGGGAAGGAGTGCCGGCCGGCGGTGCGCACCAGGGGCTCGGCCTGTGCGGGACGGGGGCGGCGCACGATCCTCTTGACACCCATGCTGGCGATGTGCGCGCCCGCGGTGAGCGCCGTCGCGCGGAGCCAGGCGTCGCGCCGCGGGCCGTCCACGGCGGCCCCCACGAGCCCCGCCGCGAGCCACAGGGCGGCGTGCTCGCCGGCCCGGGACAGGGTGCGCGCGGCTCCCGCCACGCGTGGATCCGCACCACGCGCGCGGAGCGCCGCAAGGATGCGGTGGTCGATGTCAACCGAGTGGTGGTCCATGTGGACTCACTGTTCACGGCAACCCCACCGGAACTCCGGCAATATTGGGCGACATCCCATTAATCACCCATTTCGGGGAGACCAGGAATGTTTCCGAACTGGTCGCTAGCAAAGGGGCGATACGGTCACCGACATGCCTGCCGAGACCGCCTCCGGGAACGTCTGCGTCACGGGGTGGGGCCGCACCGCCCCCTCCGCCGCCCGTCTGATCCGCCCGCGGACGTACGAGGACGCCGTGGCCGCGGTCCGGGACTGCGGAGCACGCGGAGGCATCCCCCGGGGCCTGGGACGCGCGTACGGGGACGCGGCGCAGAACGCCGGCGGCGCCGTGTTCGACATGACGGGCCTCGACCGGATCCACGCCGTCGACGCCGCCGGCGGCACCGTCCTGTGCGACGCGGGAGTCTCCCTGCACCGCCTCATGGAGGTCCTGCTGCCCCTGGGCTGGTTCGTCCCGGTGACCCCCGGCACCCGCTACGTGACCGTGGGCGGCGCGATCGCCGCCGACATCCACGGCAAGAACCACCACGTGTCCGGCTCCTTCTCCCGCCACGTCCTGTCGCTGGAGCTGCTCACCGCCGACGGCTCGGTCCGCACGGCGGGCCACGGCACCGCCCTGTTCGACGCGACCGCCGGCGGCATGGGCCTGACCGGCGTGATCCTCGCGGCCACCGTGCGCCTCCAACCGGTCGAGACGGCGTTCGTCGCGGTCGACACCGAGCGCGCGAGCGATCTCGACGACCTGATGGCCCGGCTGACGGCCGCCGACCACCGCTACCGCTACTCGGTCGCCTGGATCGACCTCCTCGCGCGCAGGGCGGCCACCGGACGCGCCGTCCTGACCCGCGGCGACCACGCCCCTCTCGCCGCGCTTCCCGCACGCGCGCGCAGGTCCCCGCTCGCCTTCCGGCCCTCCCGGCTCCCGCCCGCCCCCGCCTTCCTCCCGGAGGGCCTGCTCACCCGCCGGACCGTGGGCCTGTTCAACGAACTCTGGTACCGCAGGGCCCCACGCGCGCGTACCGGCGAACTCCAGAAGCTCTCCGCCTTCTTCCACCCCCTGGACGGCGTCCCCCACTGGAACCGCGTCTACGGCCGCGGCGGCTTCGTCCAGTACCAGTTCGTCGTCGGATACGGCCAGGAGGACGCCCTGCGCCGGATCGTGCAGCGCGTCTCGCGGCGCGGGTGCCCGTCCTTCCTCGCCGTCCTCAAGCGCTTCGGCGAGGCCGACCCCGGCTGGCTCTCCTTCCCCCGCCCCGGCTGGACGCTGGCTCTGGACATCCCGGCCGGACTGCCCGGCCTCGCCGCCTTCCTCGACGAACTCGACGAGGAGGTCGCCACGGCCGGCGGACGCGTCTACCTCGCCAAGGACTCCCGGCTGCGGCCCGAACTGCTCGACGCGATGTACCCGCGGCTGGCCGCCTTCCGCGCCCTGCGCGCGGAGCTGGACCCCCGCGGGGTGTTCACCTCGGACCTCGCCCGCCGTCTCTCCCTCTAGGCACACCCCAGGAGCTGTCGTGAAGGACGCCTTCGGCCTCCCCCAGTCCCTCCTCGTCCTCGGCGGCACGTCCGGGATCGCGCTGGCCACCGCGCGCCGGCTGATCGCCCGCCGCACCCGTACGGTCTGGCTGGCGGGCCGGCCGTCGCCCGCGCTGGAGCGGTCCGCGGCCGAGCTGCGCGCCCTCGGCGCCGACGTGCGCACCGTCGCCTTCGACGCCCTCGACCCCGCGTCCCACGAGACCGTGCTCGGCAAGGTCTTCGCCGAGGGCGACATCGACATGGTGTTGCTCGCCTTCGGCGTGCTCGGCCACCAGGCCCACGACGAACGCGAGCCGGTGGCCGCCGTCCGCGTCGCACAGACCAACTACACGGGAGCGGTCTCCTCGGGGCTGGTCGCCGCGCGCGCCTTGCAGGCCCAGGGCCACGGCTCGCTGGTCGTCCTCTCCTCCGTCGCCGGCGAACGCGCCCGCCGCGCCAACTTCATCTACGGCTCCAGCAAGGCCGGCCTGGACGTCTTCGCCCAGGGCCTCGGTGACGCGCTGCACGGAACCGGCGTCCACGTCATGGTCGTACGCCCCGGGTTCGTGCGCTCGCGGATGACCGCGGGGCTGGAGGAGGCGCCGCTGGCGACCACTCCCGAGGCGGTCGCCACGGCCATCGAGCTGGGGCTCCGGCGCCGCTCGGAGACGGTGTGGGTGCCGGGAGTGCTGCGCGTGGTGATGTCGGCGCTGCGGCACGTCCCGCGCGGCGTCTTCCGCAGGCTGCCGCTCTAAGGTGCGGCGAGAGTGCGTGCCAGGCGTCGCGGGCCGGGCGAGACTTCGCTGACGCCCCTGAGGGGGTCGGTCTAGGACCGGGCGCCCTGGCGGGTGGGCAGGGAGTCGTGGCCCACGTGGGCGGACTGCGGGGGCACCATCGGACCTCCGAAGGCGTACTCGCGCAGCTTGCGCCACACGCCGTCGGCGCCCTGCTCGTAGAGGGCGAAGCCGGTGCAGGGCCACTCGGCCTGGTAGTCGGCGAGCTCCTCGAAGGCGCGGTCCATCGCCGCGTCGTCGATGCCGTGCGCCACCGTGACGTGCGGGTGGTAGGGGAACTGGAGCTCGCGGGCGACGGGCCCGGAGGCGTCGCGGATCTGCTGCTGCAGCCGGGCGCAGGCCTCTGCGCCCTCGACGACCTGGACGTACACCACCGGCGACAGGGGCCGGAAGGTGCCCGTGCCGGACAGGCGCATCGGGAACGGGCGGCCCGCCGCGGCGACCGCGGTGAGGTGCGCCTCGACGGCCGGCAGCTCCGCGTCGTCGATCTCGGTCGGCGGAAGCAGGGTGACGTGGGTGGGGATGCCGTGAGCCGCGGCGTCGCCGAAGCCCGCGCGCCGCTCCTGGAGCAGGCGGCCGTGAGGCTCCGGGACCGCGATCGACACGCCGATCGTTACGGTCCCCACGTCGTCTCCTGTCGTCGTGCCGGATGTGCTGCCGGGCGCGTGCCCGGTCGTGCCCCGTCGTACCGAGTCGTACGGCTATCGACTGTACGGCCACGGCTGTGCTGTGGGCAGGCGCAGCGGAAGTGATGTGCAGCGCTCTGCCCCGTGTACATGTGTGCGGTGGTGCGCCCTAGTGCTTCGCGGGCAGGAAGCCGACCCTCTCGTACGCCTGGGAGAGCGTCTCCGCGGCGACGGCACGCGCCTTCTCGGCCCCCTTGGCCAGGATCGAGTCCAGCGTCTCGGGGTCGTCCAGGTACTGCTGGGTGCGGTCCCGGAACGGCGTCACGAAGTCGACGACGATCTCGGCGAGGTCCGTCTTGAGCGCGCCGTAGAGCTTGCCCTCGTACTGCTGCTCCAGCTGCGGGATGCTCGTGCCGGTCAGGGTCGAGTAGATGGTGAGCAGGTTGCTGACGCCCGGCTTGTTCTCGGTGTCGTAGCGGATGACCGTGTCGGTGTCGGTGACCGCGCTCTTCACCTTCTTCGCGGTGGCCTTCGGCTCGTCGAGCAGGTTGATGAGGCCCTTCGGCGTGGACGCCGACTTGCTCATCTTGATCGACGGTTCCTGCAGGTCGTAGATCTTCGCCGTCTCCTTGAGGATGTACGGCTTCGGGATCGTGAAGGTCTGGCCGAAGCGGCCGTTGAAGCGCTCGGCGAGGTCGCGGGTGAGCTCGATGTGCTGGCGCTGGTCCTCGCCGACCGGCACCTCGTTGGCCTGGTACAGCAGGATGTCGGCGACCTGGAGGATCGGGTACGTGAACAGGCCGACGCTCGCGCGGTCGGCGCCCTGCTTGGCGGACTTGTCCTTGAACTGCGTCATGCGGGACGCCTCGCCGAAGCCGGTGAGGCAGTTCATGACCCAGGCGAGCTGCGCGTGCTCGGGGACGTGGCTCTGCACGAACAGCGTGCAGCGGTCCGGGTCGAGCCCGGCCGCCAGGAGCTGCGCGGCGGCCAGCCGGGTGTTGGCGCTGAGCTCCTTCGGGTCCTGCGGGACCGTGATCGCGTGCAGGTCGACGACCATGTAGAACGCGTCGTGGGACTCCTGCAGGGCCACCCACTGGCGGACGGCGCCGAGGTAGTTGCCGAGGTGGAACGAGCCTGCGGTGGGCTGGATTCCGGAGAGCACGCGAGGTCGATCTGAGGCCATGCCCACCATTGTCTCAGGTCGCGGCGGGCGGTCCGGAACCTGTCGGAAACAGGTGGGAACCGATCGCCCTCCGGCGGTGTAACAAGAGTGTGAGGACGCGGGAGGGGGGCCGCATCGTCGATGAGGCCGTGGTGATCGCTCGCGTACGCGCCGGGGATCCGGAGGCGTACGCGGACCTGGTGCGGGCCCATACGGGCATCGCGCTCAGGGCGGCCGCCGCGCTAGGGGCGGGTGCGGACGCGGAGGACGTGGTGCAACAGGCCTTCGTCAAGGCGTATCGCGCGCTGGGCCGGTTCAAGGACGGCATGGCGTTCAAGCCGTGGCTGCTGGCCATCGTCGCCAATGAGACGAGGAACACGGTGCGGACGGCGGCGCGCCAGCGCACGCTCGCCGGCCGCGAGGCGGCGTTCGTGGAGGCGGAGCCGCTGATACCGGAATCGGCGGACCCGGCGGTCGCGACGCTGGAGACGGAGCGGCGCGCGGCGCTCGTGGCCGCCCTGGAGAAGCTGAGCGAGGAGCACCGTCTGGTCGTCACCTATCGCTATCTGCTGGAGATGGACGAGCCGGAGACTGCCCAGGCCCTCGGCTGGCCCCGGGGGACGGTCAAGTCCCGGCTCAACCGCGCCCTGCGGAAGCTCGCCCGTCTCCTGCCCGATTTCCAGCCTCGGGAAGGGGGTGAGGAGCGTGAGTGAGCCGTACGGCGGTGACGACTCCGGGGGGCGTCGTCGACGCGCGGAGGCGGCCCGGCTGCGGGAGGAGCTGAAGGCGCTCGGGCGGTCGCTGGACACGCCCGGCGGGGCCTCGCCCGAGACGATGGCCGAGCGGGTGCTGCGGCAGGTACTGGCGGAGCGGTTGCCGGTGCCGGTGGCCGAGCCGTCGGGTCCCCGTGCCCGGCTGCGGGCCGCCCGGCGCTGGGCGCGGGCGCGCCGGCGGTCGATGACGGCGGTGCTGTGCGGGCTGCTGGCCGTGCTCGCGCTCACGCCCCCGGTGCGGGCGGCGGTGTCCGACTGGTTCGGCTTCGGCGGGGTCGAGGTGCGGTACGACCCGTCGGCCGTGCCCTCCGCGGATGCCGTGGTGCCCGGCTGCGGCCGGTCGGTGTCCCTGCGCGAGGCCGAGTGGCGGGCCGGGTTCGCCCCGCTGGTGCCGAAGACGTTGGGGACGCCGGACGCGGTGACGGTGAGCGGGCTGCCGCAGGGGCGGTTCCTGGTGAGTCTGTGCTGGCGGGAGGCGGGAGGGACGGTCCGGCTGGACGAGTTCCGGGCGCGCCTGGACCCCAGTTTCGTCAAGTCCGTCCCGGAGCTGCCGGAGTTCGTTCCGCTGGGCGGCTCCTCGGCGGACGACCTGTCCGACTCGGCCCTGTGGTTCGCGCGCCCGCACCGTCTGCGCTTCCCCCTGGTGGACGCCGACGGCGAGCGATGGACGCGCGAGACGCGCACGGCCGGTCCGACCCTGCTGTGGACCTCCTCGGACGGCGACAATTCCGTCACGCTCCGGCTGGAGGGGGTGAAGTCGAAGGAGCGGGCGGTGGAGATCGCGGCATCGACGGCATCGGCGGTGTCGGACGGCCGGAACAGGGCGGGCGGGGTGGGAACCCCGACGGGTCGGGCGGTGTACCAGAAGTGACGGGCGGCTCGCGGGCGGGCCGCAGGAATCAGTTGCTTCGGGGGTTCGGATGCACCGATGGAGGGACAGGGCCCGTGGACTGACCGCTTGGGCGGCGGCGTGGGCAGGGGCGTTGGCGGCGAGTGTGGCTCTGGTGCTGTGGGGAGCCTCGATCGCCGCGGCCGGAGGGCCGACGAGCGCCCTCGTGGTCGCGCCGGCGCTCGGTGAGACGGCCGGCCTCTACAACGGCGACAGGGAGTACGGGGAGCTGGAAAGGCTGCTGGGCCCGGTGGACGGCGCCGGGGACACACGCGCCGAACCGGCGGACACCGTGCTGGACGCCTCGCACCGGATCAACGTGACCTGGCTGGTCCACGACGTGACGCCCTGGCGGACCGACCAGGTGTATCTGGCGAGCGACGGCGGGTCGGTCTGGATACGGACCTCGGGGGACCCGTCCGAGGCGGTCCACGGCCGCTGGCATCGCGCCGAGCAGCCGGCACAGCTCCGGGCTTTGCTGCGGCAGCTGGGTGTGACGGACGAGACCCCGCGCGAGGGCTCCTCCGGCAGCGGGCCGGCCCCGGCACGCACGGACGGCGCCGAGCCCGCCGCAACCGACGTGGCGGGCCCGGTGGCCTCGGAGGCGGACGCCCGGCCGGCGGAGGCGGGCGGCGGGACGGACCGATGGTGGGCGCTGCCGGGTGCGGCGGCCGGGGCGGTGCTCGCGCTGCTGTTGCGGCCGTTCGCCGTGCGGGCGCCGCTTCGCCGCCTGGCGGCCCGGCGTGAGTCCGGACCGCCACGGGAGGAGGGACGACAGAAGCTCATTGATCTGTGAGCCCTCGCCGGGGGTCTGCGGCGACCGCCAGAGACTGCGGCGACCGCAGGCCGGTGGATCTCCGCGGAGGCGTCAGCCGAGGTCGATCTCCGGGTAGAGCGGGAAGCCCGCCACCAGGTCGGTCGCCCGGCGGGAGATCTCGTCGGCGATCTTCGCATCGAGGACGTGCTGGGCCTTGGAGGGAGCACCCGACTTGGTGGTGCCGGCCTCGGCGGTGGTGAGGACGCGGTCGATGAGACCGGCGACCTCGTCCATCTCGGCGGTCCCGAGGCCCCGGGTGGTCAGGGCTGGGGTGCCGATGCGGATGCCGGAGGTGTACCAGGCGCCGTTGGGGTCGGCGGGGATGGCGTTGCGGTTGGTGACGATGCCGGATTCCAGCAGGGCCGCCTCGGCCTGGCGGCCGGTGAGACCGTACGACGTGGCCACGTCGATCAGGTTGAGGTGGTTGTCCGTGCCGCCGGTCACCAGCGTGGCGCCCCGGCGCATCAGGCCCTCGGCCAGGGCGCGGGAGTTGTCGACGATGCGCTGGGCGTAGTCCTGGAAGGCGGGCTGACGGGCCTCGGCGAGGGCGACGGCCTTGGCGGCCATGACGTGCGGGAGCGGGCCGCCGAGGACCATGGGGCAGCCCCGGTCGACCTGGTCCCTGAGGGAGTCGTCGCACAGGACCATGCCGCCGCGCGGGCCGCGCAGGGACTTGTGGGTGGTGGTGGTGACGATCTGGGCGTGCGGGACCGGGTCGAAGTCGCCCGTCAGGACCTTGCCCGCGACCAGACCGGCGAAGTGCGCCATGTCGACCATGAGGGTGGCGCCGACCTCGTCGGCGATCTCCCGCATGATGCGGAAGTTCACCAGGCGGGGGTAGGCGGAGTAGCCGGCGACGATGATCAGCGGCTTGAAGTCGTGGGCCGACGCGCGCAGGGCCTCGTAGTCGATCAGGCCGGTGGCCGGGTCGGTGCCGTAGGAGCGCTGGTCGAACATCTTGCCGGAGATGTTCGGGCGGAAGCCGTGGGTGAGGTGGCCGCCGGCGTCCAGGGACATGCCGAGCATGCGCTGGTTGCCGAAGGCCTGGCGGAGCTCGGCCCAGTCGGCCTCGGAGAGCTCGTTGACCTGGCGGACGCCGGCCTTCTCCAGGGCGGGGGCCTCGACGCGCTGGGCGAGGACGGCCCAGAAGGCGACGAGGTTGGCGTCGATGCCGGAGTGCGGCTGGACGTAGGCGTGACGGGCGCCGAAGAGCTCGCGGGCGTGCTCGGCGGCGAGGGACTCGACGGTGTCGACGTTGCGGCAGCCGGCGTAGAAGCGGCGGCCGACGGTGCCCTCGGCGTACTTGTCGCTGAACCAGTTGCCCATCGCGAGCAGGGTGGCCGGGGAGGCGTAGTTCTCGGAGGCGATCAGCTTGAGCATCTCGCGCTGGTCGGCGACCTCCTGGCCGATGGCGTCCGCGACGCGCGGCTCGACCGCGCGGATGACGTCGAGGGCGGCGCGGAAGGCGGTGGACTCGGTGGAGAGGGACTGCTGCTCTGACATGTCGTCGGCCTCCGGTGGCGTGGCGTGGGAGCGGTCACGGTTCTCGGTCTGGCCCAGGCGCACGGCACTCGTCACTCAGGCCGCTCCCCGATGGTCCGTCCCATCCCAGCGCGCCAGTCACGGCCTGCCGAAAGCCTACCGGTCGGGTCGGAGGGCGACGGTGCGACGTCCACCATGCGAGCGACGTCAGGAGGGGGCGGCCGGGCCGCATCCCCCACGGCGCTGGGGTCTGGATCGTGCGCTGCCGCTTCAGAGCGTCGGGGTCGAATCGCGCCCAGCCGCTCTGGAGGAGTGCGGTCGGGCTCGCGCGCCTCAACCGCTGCAGAGCGGCGCGGTCGAATTGCGCCCCCGCCGCTCTGGAAGCTTGCGGTCGGGATCGCGCCGCAGGCGCCTTGAGGATCGCGGTCGGGATCGTCCCCAGCGCCTCTCAGAGGATCACGTGGGGCAGGAAGCGGGCGTACTCGTCCGTGATCAGGCCGGAGGACTCGCGGATGCCGAGGCCGGCGGACTCGTTCCCGACGACCCAGGCGCCGAGGACGACGTGGTTGCCGTCGAAGGCGGGGAGCGGGGCCAGCTCCTGGTAGCAGCAGGGGTCCGCACGGACGACAGGGTCGGACGAGGTGCCGTCGCCGGGCTCGTGGACCGTGACGCCCGCGCCCTCGCGGCCGAGCAGCGGCTTGGCGACGTAGCCCGTCGTCCTCGCCAGGCCCCGGGGACCGTCCAGGTAGGCGGGGAGGAGGTTGGGGTGGCCGGGGTACAGCTCCCAGAGGATCGCCAGCAGTGCCTTGTTGCTCAGGAGCATCTTCCAGGCGGGCTCGATCCACAGCGTGGTGCCGGTGCCGCCGCCGTTGTCGAGGGTGTCGAGGACGTGGCCGGCGAAACGGTCGGTGGTGAGCCACTCCCAGGGGTAGAGCTTGAAGCAGCTGCGGATGAAGCGCAGCCGGTTGTCGACGAAGCGGCCGGACAGGCGGTCCCAGCCGATGTCCTCCACGGGGATCCAGGCGGTCTCCAGACCGGCCTGCTCGGCGGTCTCCTTGAGGTAGGCGACCGTCATCAGGTCCTCGCCGAGTGCGTCGGCGGTGGAGTGCGCGAAGTACAGGGGGCTGCCGGGCGGGAGGAGCGGGGCCTGCTTCCTCCAGGCGTCGACGAGGCGTTCATGGAGGGAGTTCCACTGGTCGGCGCCGGGGAAGCGTTCCTCCATCCAGAACCACTGGGGGCTCGCCGCCTCGACCAGGGAGGTGGGGGTGTCGGCGTTGTACTCCAGGAGCTTGGCCGGCCCGGTGCCGTCGTAGCGCAGGTCGAAGCGGCCGTAGACGGTGGGGAGTTCGGCGCGGCGGTGCCAGGCCTCGGTGACCGCCCGGGCGACGCGCGGGTCGGTGATGCCGAGGTCGGCGAGGCGGTCGGTCTCGACGATGTGGGCGGCCGCGGCGAGGCACATGCGGTGGAGTTCCTCGACGGTCTCCTCCAGCGCCTCGACCTCGTCGAGGGTGAAGACGTAGTAGGCGCTCTCGTCCCAGTAGGGGCGCAGTGTGTCGTCGGGGTGGCGGGTGAGCGGGTAGACGAGGCCCTGTTCCTCGACGGTCCGCTGCCAGCCGGGGCGCGGTTCGATGGTGTGGCGTCGCACGGTGTCCTGCTCAGCCGCCGCTGCTGCCGCCGTCGCCGCTGCCGAAGCCGCCGCGGTCGACGCCACCGCCCCCGCTGCTCGATCCGCCGGAGCCCTTGCCCGGCTTGGTGAAGGAGCCGCCCTCGACGTAGGAGCCGTTCTTCTTGCCGCCGTAGTACCAGGCGCTGCCGGAGGAAGAGCTCTTGGTGGACTTGCAGTTCTTGTCGGAGACGACCTTGTAGCCCTTGGAGAGGGTGTAGCTGTCGCGGTCGACACACCGCTTGTCGGGGTCCGAGGAGCAGGCGGTGAGGGCCGCGGCGAGCACGCCCATTCCGCCGAGTACGACCGTGCCCGAGCGCAGCCGTCGTCGTGTGTCCGCCATGGTGGTGACTCCCCCGTCGATGATGCCCGGCGATCATGGTTCGCCTGATGTCCGGCGGCCAGCCTAGAGATCGGTGGGAGGCCGTGTGCACGGGCCCCCGGGTCGGCCGCTCCCTGCGGTCCGTTTCCGCTGTTTGCGCTGTTTTCGCTGTTTGTGAAGGGCGCGCCGGCCCTCGCCCGTTCGCGGGTCGGTAGGGGGCCGTCAGGGCAGGACCCGGCACAGGGCGTCCAGCGCTCCCGTCCAGGCGTGGTCCGGTGGGGTCGCGTACCCCACGACCAGGGCGTCCTGCGGGTCGGCGATGGCGTCCTGGTGGCGGAAGAAGGACAGGCCGTGGACGGCCAGGCCCTGCCAGGCGGCCGCCCGGACCACCGACTGCTCGGTGCCGGGCGGGAGGTTGACGACGGCGTGCAGTCCGGCCGCGATGCCGGTGACGTGGGCGTCGGGGGCCCGGTCGGCGAGCGCCTCGACCAGGGCGTCCCTGCGGCGGCGGTAGCGCAGGCGGGCGGAGCGCACCTGACGGTCGTAGGCCCCGGAGGTGAGGAACTCGGCCAGGGTCAGCTGGTCCAGCACGCCGCAGGTGTCGATCTCGCCCTTCGCCGCCGCGGCCTCCTCGGCGAGACCGGGCGGCAGCACCATCCAGGCCAGCCGCAGACCGGGGGCGAGGGACTTGCTGGCGGTGCCCAGGTAGACGACGTGGTCGGGGTCGAGCCCCTGGAGGGCGCCGACGGGCTGGCGGTCGTAGCGGAACTCGCCGTCGTAGTCGTCCTCCAGGACCAGCCCGCCGGTGTGCCGCGCCCAGTCCACGACGGCCGCCCGGCGGTCGTGGTGCAGGGGCACGCCCATCGGGAACTGGTGGGCGGGCGTGAGGAGGACGGCGCCCTCGTCCGTCAACGGCGAAGGGTCCGTGCCGAGTCGGTCGAAGGGAAGCGGCCGGGTCCGCAGGCCGGCGGTGGTCAGCCGCTTCTCGTGGACGTCGAGGCGGTAGGACTCGACGGCGACCGTGCGCGCTCCGCGTGCCCGCAGGACCGTGCCGAGCACCTGCAGTCCGTGCGCGAACCCGGCGACGACGAGGATGCGTTCGGGGTCGGTGCGCACGCCCCGGGAGCGGGCGAGGTAGACGGCGAGCGCGGTGCGCAGTTCGACGCGGCCCCGGGAGTCGCCGTAGCCGAGGGCGTCGTTGGGTGCGGCGGTGACGGCGCGGCGGGCGGCCTTGAGCCATTCCGTGCGCGGGAAGGAGGCGAGGTCGGGAGAGCCGGGGCGCAGGTCGTAGACGGGCCGGTGGCGCTCCCTGCGCTGGGGTGGGGCGCCGCTGGGCGGGACGACCGCACGCTCCGCGACCCGGGTGCCCGAGCCCTGGCGGGCGGTGAGCCAGCCTTCGGCGACCAGGTCGGCGTAGGCGTCGGCGACCGTGTTGCGGGCGATGCCGAGGTCGGCGGCGAGCGTGCGGGAGGAGGGCAGCCGGGTGCCGGGGGCCAGCCGGCCGCTGCGGACCGCCTCGCGCAGGGCGTCGGTCAGGCCCCGGCGCAGACCGTGCCCCGTCGGTTCCAGGTGCAGGTCGACGCCCAGAGTGGCCCATGGTTTCTCCATCGGAATGGACCATACTCGTGGGCTGCCTCGCTCCTAGGGTCGACGGCATGACGACGCACCGCAACGACAGCACGACGACGCCCGAGACCGCGACGACCGTGGAGTACGCCCCCGAGCACACCCCCCGCCTGGCCTGGGCCGAGCTGGCCCCCGACGTCTTCAAGGCGATGATCCGGCTCGACGCCGCCGCCCGTAAGGGACTCGACCCGACGCTGCTGGAGCTCGTGAAGATCCGCGCCTCGCAGATCAACCGCTGCGCGCTCTGCGTCGACATGCACAGCAAGGACGCGCTCGCGGCGGGCGAGCGCGTGGAGCGGATCATCCAGCTCAGCGCGTGGGAGGAGTCGGAGCACTTCTACACCGAGAAGGAGCTGGCGGCGCTGGCGCTGACGGAGGCGGTGACCGTCCTGACGGACGGGTTCGTGCCGGACGCGGTGTACGAGAAGGCGGCGAAGCACTTCGAGGAGGCGGAGCTGGCGCAGCTGATCGCCGCGATCACGGTGATCAACGCGTGGAACCGGTTCGGGGTGACCTGCCGGCTGGTGCCGGGGCACTACGAGGTCGGCCAGTACAAGTGACGGTGCCGCGCACCGCGGTGCTGGACCGGGCCGTCGCGCAGTCCCTGTCCGCGCTCAGCGCCGCCGCGAAGAAGGGGCTCGGCGACCCCGCGCTCGCCGAGCTCGTCATGGTCCGGGCCTCGCAGGTCAACCACTGCGCGTTCTGCCTCGACATGCACCTCCGCCTCGCCCGCGAGCAGGGCGTCGGCGAGAAGCAGCTCGATCTGCTGAGCGCCTGGGAGGAGGCGGGGGACGTCTACGACGAGCGGGAGCGGGCCGCGCTCGCGCTGACGGAGGCGGTGACGGTCCTCACCGGGGGCAGCTCCCGGACCGGGCCCGGTGCGGGGTTCGTGCCGGACGAGGTGTTCCGGAGGGCGGAGCGGCACTTCGCCCCCGTGCGACTGGCCCATCTCATCGCCCTGATCACGGCCATCAACAACTGGAACCGGGTGATGGTGAGCCGCCGTGTCCCGCCGGGGGGTTACACGCCATGAGGGGGATCGACCTCTTCCGCGCGCTGCACAGCCGCCGCTCACCGGCCGACCCGCTGGTGCTGCCCGGCCCCTGGGACGCGGCAAGCGCCCGCGTCCTGGTGGACGCCGGCTTTCCCGCGCTGGCCACGCCGAGCGCCGGGGTGGCCGCCTCCCTCGGTCACGAGGACGGCCGGACCCCGGCGGGCGAGATGTTCGCGGCGGTGGCGCGGATCGCCCGTGCCGTGGACGTGCCGGTGTCGGCGGACGTCGAGGGCGGGTACGGCCTGCGGCCGAAGGAGCTGGTCGAGCGGCTGCTGGAGGCCGGCGTCGTGGGCTGCAACCTCGAGGACTCCGACGGGGGTGTCCTCAAGGACGCGCGGGCCCACGCCGACTGGCTGGCCGAGGTGTGCTCGGCGGCGGCCGGCCGGCTCTTCGTCAACGCGCGCATCGACACCTTCGTCCGTGGTGTCCCCGACCCCGAGCGGGCCGTCGAGCGGGCGGCGCTGTACGTCGCCGCCGGCGCCGACTGCGTGTACCCGATCGGCGCCCCGACGGAGGTGCTGCCGCTGCTGCGGTCCGGGATCCAGGGGCCGGTCAACGTCTTGGCCCGGCTGGACGGCGAGGGCCCCTCGCCCACCCGGCTCGGTGAACTCGGGGCCACGCGCGTCACGTTCGGGCCGGGACTGCAGCGCTCGGCGGCACGGGCGCTGCGGGAGACGGCCGACCGCCTCGCCCGGTGACGGGGGTCAGGGCAGCCACGCCTTCCAGGTGGAGGCGTGGCTGTCCACCCACTTCTTCGCCGCCTCCTCGGGCGTCAGCTTCTGGTCGGCGATCATCAGGGAGACCTCGTTCTGGTCCTCGGTGGTCCACCGGAACTTCTTCAGGAAGGCGGCCGCCTTGCCGCCCGTCCGCGCGAAGTCGGCGTTGAGGTACTTCTCCAGCGGGGTGTGCGGGTAGCCGCAGGCCACCTTCTCGGGGTCGGCGTCGCAGCCCTCCTTGTAGGGCGGGAGCTTCACCTCCGTCATCGGGACCTTCTCGAACAGCCACTGGGGGGCGTACCAGTACGTCAGGAAGGGCTTCCTCTCCTTGGCGAACTGCCGGATCTGGGTGATCTGCGCGGCCTCCGAACCGGCGAACACCACCTGGTAGTCCAGCTCGAGGTTCTTCACCAGGGCCTTGTCGTTGGTGACGTACGACGGGGAGCCGTCCATCAGCTGGCCCTTGCCGCCGCTCTCGGCGGTGCGGAACTGCGAGGCGTACTTGTTCAGGTTCTTCCAGTCGGTGACGTCGGGGTGCCGCTCGGCGAAGTACGTCGGGACGTACCAGCCGATGTGCCCGGTGACCCCGAGGTCGCCGCCGCGCGCGATGGTCTTCTTGTCGTCGACGTAGCGCTGTTCCTGCTCCGGGTGGCCCCAGTCCTCCAGGATCGCGTCGACGCGGCCCTGGCTGAGGGCGTCCCAGGCGGGGACCTCGTCCACCTGGACGGTGTCGACGCGGTAGCCCAGCTCGTGTTCGAGCAGGTACTGCGCGACGGCGACGTTGGCCTGCGCGCCCACCCAGGACTGGACGGACAGGGTCACCGTCCTGGAGCCCTGGGCGTTGGCGAAGGGCGAAGCCTGCCGGGTCATGTCGGCGGCGCCGCAGCCGGTCAGCAGCAGTGCCGACCCGGCCGCCACCGCGGCGGTCGTACGGATGCGTGGGCGAAGGCGCATGTCACGCTCCCTTCTGCGCGCGCCGGTCGGCCGGCTGGGTCACCCGGTCGAGCATCAGGCCGAGGCAGACGATCGCGGCGCCGGCGACGAGACCGGTCGCGAGGTCGCCCTGGGCGAGGCCGAAGACGACGTCGTAGCCGAGGGCGCCGCCGCCGACCAGGCCGCCGATGATGACGACGGCGAGGACCAGCACCACGCCCTGGTTCACGGCGAGCAGCAGCGCGGGGCGCGCGAGCGGGAGCTGGACCTGGCGCAGTTGCTGGCCGCCGGTCGCGCCGAGCGAGCGCGCCGACTCCAGGGCGGCCGCGTCGACCTGGCGCAGGCCCTGGGTGGTGATGCGGACGACGGCGGGCAGGGCGTAGACGACGGCCGCGGCGACGGCGGGGGCGCGGCCCACGCCGAACAGGGCGACGACCGGGATCAGGTAGACGAACTGCGGCATCGTCTGGAGGACGTCCAGGACGGGGCGGAGCAGCCGCTCGAAGCGGTCGTTGCGGGCCGCCGCGATGCCGGTGGCGAAGCCCAGGACGAGGGTGACGGCGACGGCGGCGAGCACCTGGGACAGCGTGTCGAGGGACGGCTGCCACACGCCGAGCACGCCGATCGCGGCCATGGCGAGGACGGCGGTCAGCGCGGTGCGCCAGGTGCCGATCAGCCAGGCGAGGGCGGCGACGAGGAGCAGGACCGACCACCAGGGCAGCCACTGGAGGCCGTCGCGCAGGGGGTCCAGGACCCAGGTGGTGAAGTGGGCGGCCCAGTCGGCGGTGCCGCCGACGACGGGGACGCCGGAGTAGAGGTGGTCGGTCATCCAGTCGACGGCGCGGTTGACCGGCTCGGCGATGGCGACCGTCCAGGTGCCGGGCCAGTCCAGGCGGCCCGTCAGGCGGCCCGCGAGGGCCACGGCGGCGGTGGCGAGCAGGGCGTACAGCCAGTACGCGGGCCGCCGGGTTCCGGAGTCGCCGAGCCGTCCGGCCGCGGCCGTCACCCGGTCCAGGACGACCGCGAGCAGCACGATCGGGATGCCGGCCGCGAGGGCGGCGCCCACGTCGACCGAGGCCAGGGCCTGGTAGACGCGGTCGCCCAGGCCGCCGGCGCCGATCACCGACGCGATGACCGCCATCCCCAGCGCCATCATGATCGTCTGGTTGAGGCCGAGGAGGAGTTCCCTGCGGGCCAGCGGGATGCGGGCGGTCAGCAGGCGCTGGCGCGCGGTGGCGCCGAGCGACTCGACCGCCTCCAGGACCTCCGGGTCGGCGCCGCGCAGGCCGAGGGCGGTGAGGCGGGCCATGGGCGGGGCGGCGTAGACGACGGTGGCCAGGACGGCCGCCGGGACGCCGATGCCGAAGACCAGCACGACGGGCAGGAGGTAGGCGAACGCGGGCAGCACCTGCATGGTGTCCAGGACCGGGCGCAGGGCGCGGTCCATGCGCGCGGAGAGGCCGGCGGCGAGGCCGAGGATCGCGCCCACGACGACGGAGGCCAGGACGGCCACCACCATCAGGGCGAGCGTCTGCATCGTCGGCACCCACATGCCGAGCAGGCCGCAGGTCAGGAACGCGGCCGCCGTGCCCAGCGCGAGCCTCGCCCCGGCCACCCGCCAGGCGACGAGTGCGCCGAGCACGGTGACGCCGGCCCAGCCCGCGGCGAGCAGGACGAGGTAGACGGCGCGGACGGAGAGGACGACGGCGTTGCTGACGTGGCCGAGGAAGTAGAGGAACAGGGGGTGGCTGTCCCGGTTGTCGATGATCCAGTCGCTGGCCCGGCTGAGGGGGCCGGAGAGGTCGACGGTGAGCGCCTCGGGCCAGGCGGCGCCCGCCCAGCGGGCGTGGGCCAGGGGGGCGAGGACCGCCGCGGCCAGGGCCAGCACGAGAAGTTTGCGGACGGCCCGGTGTCTGAGGACGCGGGGCATGGAGACACGGGGGGCGGTCGCGGTGATCGTCGCCATCAGACCACCTCCGCGCCGGCATCGCGGGGCGGGGTCGCTCGGCCGCGTGGGCCGGGTACCGCCGCCGCGCCGGCGGCGTGACGGTCCGCGGCCGCGGGGTCCGGGGCGGGCGCGCCGGCCGGTGCGGATGTGCTCGCCGCGGGTGTGGTGGTGCCCGCCACCACGCCCAGGAGCGTCTCCGAGTCCACCACGCCGACGCAGCGGCCCTCGTCCACCACGCGGGCCGGGGCGCCCGTCCTGGCGACCGCTTCGATCGCCTCGGAGACGGTGGCGTCGGGGGAGACCGCCGGGCCGGTGGCCGTCTCCTCGGCGGTGGGGAGGCGCATGGCCGTACGGACGCTCATGACCTGTTCGCGGGGGACGTCGCGGACGAACGCGCGGACGTAGTCGTCGGCCGGGGAGCCGACGATCTCCTCCGGGGTGCCGAGCTGGACGACGCGGCCGTCGCGCATCAGGGCGATGCGGTCGCCGAGCTTGAGGGCCTCGTTGAGGTCGTGGGTGATGAAGACCATCGTGCGGCCCTCCTCGCGGTGCAGGCGGACCACCTCCTCCTGCATGTCCCGCCGGATGAGCGGGTCGAGTGCGCTGAACGGCTCGTCGAAGAGGAGGACCTCGGGATCGACGGCCAGCGCCCGTGCCAGACCGACCCGTTGCCGCTGGCCGCCGGACAGCTGGCCGGGCCTGCGCTGTTCCATGCCCTCCAGGCCGACCTTGGCGACGACCTCGCGGGCGCGTTCCCGGCGTTCGGACCTGCCGACGCCCTGGATCTCCAGTCCGTAGGCGACGTTGTCGAGGACCGTGCGGTGCGGGAGGAGGCCGAAGTGCTGGAAGACCATGGCGGCCCGGTGGCGGCGCAGTTCGCGCAGGCGGGTGCGGTCCATGGCGCGGACGTCCTCGCCGTCCACGGCGATGGTGCCGGCCGTCGGCTCGATCAGCCGGGTCAGACAGCGCACCAGCGTGGACTTGCCGGAGCCGGACAGGCCCATGACGACGAAGACCTCGCCCCTGCGGACGTCGAAGGAGACGTCCCGGACGGCGGCCGTGCAGCCGGTGCGGGAGCGCAGTTCGGCGGCCGGCAGGCCGGCCAGCTCGGGGTCCACCGGCACGCGTTCGGGCTTGGGTCCGAAGACCTTCCACAGTCCCTCGACGGAGAAGACAGGGGTGTTGGGGAGCGTGGTCATCGGGCACCACCCCCGACGAGGCCGGCGGGTCGTGCGCCGATCAGGTCGACCGCCTTCTCCCCCACCATCAGCACCCCGATCATCGGGTTCACGGCGGGCATGGTCGGGAACACGGAGGCGTCGGCGACGCGGATGCCCTCCAGGCCCCGGATCCGCAGCTCGGGGTCCACCACGGCCCGTTCGTCCGACGCGGCGCCCATGCGGCAGGTCCCCGCCGGGTGGTAGACGGTGTGCGCGACCTTGCGGGCGTACTCGCCGAGCTCCTCGTCACCGGTGATGTCGGGGCCCGGGCACACCTCGCGCTTCAGCCAGCCCGCCAGCGGCTCGGTCTTCGCTATCTCGCGGGCGATGCGGATGCCGTCGACGAGGGTGCGGCCGTCGTAGTCGTCCTCGTCGGTGAAGTAGCGGAAGTCGAGGGCGGGCTTGACGGACGGGTCCGCGCTGGTCAGGTACAGGCGGCCGCGGCTCTTCGGCTTGGGGATGTTCGGGGTCATCGAGACGCCGTACGGCGGCCGTTCGTAGCCGAGGCGCTCCGGATTGTCCGTGAACGGGATCTGGTAGAAGTGGAACATCAGGTCGGGGCCCGCGCGTTCGGGGTCGCGGCGCACGAACAGGCCCGCGTCGGAGTCCATCGCCGAGTTCTCCGGGATGGGGCCGTGGGTCTCCCAGACGATGACCGACTCGGGGTGGTCGAGCAGGTTCTCGCCGACGCCGGGGAGGTCGTGCACGACGGGTATCCCGAGCGCCTCCAGGTCCTGGCGGGGGCCGATGCCCGAGTGGAGCAGGAGGCGGGGCGAGTCGACCGCGCCCGCGCACAGGAGGACTTCGTCGCGGGCTCTGACGAGGATCTCCTCGCCGTGCTTCGTGCGCACGTGCACGCCCTCGGCGCGCGTCCCGTTCAGCTCGAGCCGGTACGCCCAGGTCTCCAGCAGGATCGTCAGGTTGGCGCGCTCGTCCATCACCGGGTGCAGGTACGCCACCGAGGCGCTCGACCGCTTGTTGTCCTCGGGGTGGTAGGCGAGGTCGAAGAAGCCGACGCCGTCGTCGAACGGCCGGCGGTTGAAGCCCTCCACGCGCGGCACGCCCAGCGCCTTCTGCGCCGCGTCGACGAAGTCACGGGCGATGGCGTTCCGGTCCTTCTCGTCGACCGGGACGATGTTGTTGAGGAGGCGGGCGTAGTACGCCTCCATGGGGACCGCGCCCCAGCCCTTGGCGCCGGCCGCCTCCCACTCGTCCCAGTCGGACGGCAGCGGTTTGAAGGCGATCAGGGTGTTGTGGGAGGAGCAGCCGCCGAGGACCCGGGCCCGGCTGTGCCGGATGTGGGAGTTGCCGCGGGGCTGTTCTGTGGTCGGGTAGTCGTAGTCCAGTTCGCCGCCGAGCAGGCCCATCCAGCGGCGCAGGGTCAGGACGTCGTCGCGGCCGACGTCGCTGGGGCCGCCCTCGATGACGGCGACCGTGACGTCGGGGTTCTCGGTGAGGCGGGAGGCGATGACGGAGCCGGCGGTGCCGCCGCCGACCACGACATAGTCGTAGACGTGACTGTTCTGGGACATGGGGGACTCCAGGTGGGGCTGGGCGCGGGGGCTTCCGGGGGGAGGCGGGGATCAGCCGGCGAACCAGCGGACGGGTTTCGGGGCGAGGTTCTGGTAGACGTGCTTGGTCTCGCGGTACTCGGCGAGTCCGGCCGGGCCGAGTTCGCGGCCCACTCCGCTCTTGCCGAAGCCGCCCCACTCCGCCTGCGGGAGGTAGGGGTGGAAGTCGTTGATCCACACGGTGCCGTGGCGCAGCCGGCCGGCGACCCGGCGGGCGCGGCCCGCGTCGGCGGTCCAGACGGCGCCGGCGAGTCCGTACTCGGTGTCGTTGGCCAGCGCCACGGCCTCGTCCTCGGTGCGGAAGGTCTCGACGGTGAGGACGGGTCCGAAGACCTCCTCCCGTACGACCTTCATCGCGCGATGGCAGCGGTCCAGGACGGTCGGCTCGTAGAAGTAGCCGTTCTCCGGCCGCTGCGGCGACGGCTCGGGGCGCCTGCCGCCGCAGCGCAGCACCGCTCCTTCGGACAGCGCGGACGCGACGTACGCCTCGACCTTGGCGCGCTGCTGGTCGGAGACGAGCGGGCCGCACTCGACGCCGTCCTCCGTGCCGCGTCCGATGCGGATACGGCCGGCCCGGCGGGCGAGTTCGGCGACGAAGCGGTCCCGCACGGACTCCTCGACGATGAGGCGGGCGCCCGCCGAGCAGACCTGGCCGCTGTGGATGAAGGCCGCGTTGAGGGCCTGGTCGACGGCGGTGTCGAAGCCCTCGTCCGTGGCGCAGGCGTCGGCGAAGACGACGTTGGGGTTCTTGCCGCCGAGTTCGAGGGCGACCTTCTTGACGGTGGGGGCGGCGGCCTGGGCGACCTTGGTGCCGCTGACCAGGCCGCCGGTGAAGGAGACGAGGTCGACGTCGGGGTGCTCGGCGAGGCGGGCGCCGACCGAGTGGCCGGGCCCGGTGACGATGCCCGCGACTCCGGCGGGCAGCCCGGCCTCGGCCAGCAGGTCGATGAGCGCGACCGTCGTCAGCGGGGTGATCTCGCTGGGCTTGACGACGAAGGTGTTGCCGGCGGCGAGGGCGGGCGCGATCTTCCAACTCGCCTGGAGGAGGGGGTAGTTCCAGGGAGTGATCAGCGCGCAGACGCCGACCGGCTCGTGGACGACGACGCTGTGGACGTCGGGCGAGCCCGCGTCCACGATCCGGCCCGGGGCCTCGGCGGCGACCAGGTCGGCGAAGTAGCGGAAGGCGTCGGCGACACAGTCGATGTCGACGCGGCCCTCCTCGACGGTCTTCCCGGCGTCCCGGCTCTCCAGCAGGCCCAGTTCTTCACGATCGCGTACGAGGAGATCGGCGACGCGGCGCAGCAGGGCCGCGCGCTCGCCGGCGGGGGTGCGGGGCCACGGGCCGTGGTCGAAGGCCCGGCGGGCCGCCGCGACCACCAGGTCGGTGTCCTTCTCGTCGCCCTCCGCGACCACGGCGAACGGCAGGGCGTCCGCGGGGTCGAGGATCTCGCGCGTGGCGCCGGAGACGGCTTCGCGCCATTCCCCGTCCACGTGGATGGTCTTCCGCGCCTGGAGTTCTGGGGTGTCCGCCATGATCGGTTTTGCCTTCCGTTCCAGTTCAGTGCCCCTGTGTCACATAGGTGTCACTCACCGGGACCGTGAGCGCCTGCCCTCTCGCCGTCGATTGCATGCGCGATTGATGGCTGAAAGTGCGCTGCGTCACGGGAACTGCGGACAAAAGGAACGATTCGCGAGCCGTGGGTGATCGCCGGGCCCCGGAGGGGCCGCCGGGCGGCCGGGGACGAGGCCGAAGCCGACGGCGAACGTCAGAAGCGGCCGGGGAGCATCGCAGGCGGCCGGGGAGCATCAGAAGCGGCCCCGCAAAGCACCGGAAGCGGCCGAAGTGCATCAGAAACGGCCCGAGAGCATCGGAAGCGGCCCGGGGAGCGTCAGAAGTCGACCCGCATCACCACCCGCCGCAGCGTCGGCCTGCTGACCTCCCTGAAACCCGCCTCGGCGAACACTTCGCGGCTGCCCACGTGCAGCTCCCCCCAGGTGATCTCCACGCCGGGCGTGGTGATCATCGGGTACGCCTCCAGCGCGCGGGCGCCGCGGTCACGGGCGTAGGGGACGGTCGCGCGGGCGAGGCCGTAGGTGATGCCCCGACGGCGGTACTCGCGGCGGGTGAGCAGGCAGGTCACCGCCCAGACCCCGTCGTCCGCCCGGTCCTCCTGACGGCCGGTCCACGGCACCCGGGTGCGCAGCAGCCGCGGGTAGGCGGTACGGGGCTCGACGGCGGCCCAGCCGACGGGGGTGCCGCCGAAATAGGCGACCAGGCCGGTCGTCGACTCGGCGTCCGGGGTGCCGCAGCGGCTCTCCTCACGCAGACGCCCGGCCCGCTCCTCGGGGGTGGAGGCACGCCAGTCGTGCTCCAGGACCTTGTAGCGCCGGCACTGGCAGCGCCCCGGGTAGTCGGTGGTGCCGAAGACGGCCCGCAGCTCCTCCCAGGAGGCCTCGTTGGCCGGGCGGACGTCCAGGGCGCCGGGCGGGATCGGGGTGGGGCTGCTCACCGGGGCGGATCCTCCCCCACGCGTCCGTCGATCGACTCCCGGAGGAGGTCGGCGTGGCCGACATGCCGGGCGTACTCCTCGATCAGTTCGACGAGCAGGAAGCGCAGACTCGGGGACTCGCCGCGGGCGTTCGTGTACGCGGTGAGGGTGCCGGGGCCGCCCTCGGCGAGCGCCTGCCGGACATGGGCGCGGGAGCGGGCCACGGCCGACTCCCAGAGGGCGTACAGCTCCTCGGGCGGGTCGGAGGCGGCCGAGCGCCACTCCCAGTCGGGCTCGGCGTCCCGGTCGGCGGAGTCCCAGGGCGCGCCCAGCGGCTTCCCCAGCAGCCGGCGGGTGAGGTACTCGTCCTCCACGAGGGCGAGGTGCTTGAGCAGACCGCCCAGGGTGACGGCCGAGGGTGCGAGCCGGGTGTTCAGGCCGGCCGCGTCCAGGCCCTCGCACTTCCACGCCAGGGTCCTGCGCTGCCGTTCCAGCGCGCCGATCAGCGTGTCGGCCTCGCTGCCGGCCACGGGCGGTTCCCGCAACGGCGCGGATGCGGTGCAGTCGCTCATGCGCGGCAGACTACGGTCCGTTCCGGACGATCCACTGCCGGAATGCCGGGACGAGTGACCGGGACTCGTGAGCCCCTGAGTGCCCCGCGCCAGGGACCTGAGAGCGGGGCCACGCCACCGGAGACCGCGAGACCGAAGACCACGACACCGGGGACCATGAGACCGAAGACCACGACACCGGGGACAATGAGATACGACGACAGCAGCCCCACCGCCCGCGCCCTCCTCACCCTCGAACTGCTCCAGAGCTGCCCCGGCATCACCGCCGGCCGCCTGGCCACCCGGCTCGGCGTCTCCGAGCGGGCCGCCCGCCGGTACGTCGGCATCCTGCGGGAGGCGGGCATCCCCGTGGAGTCGGCAAGAGGCCCCTACGGCGGCTACCGCGTCGGACGCGGCCTGCGCCCCGCCCCGCTGATGTTCACGGCCGCGGAGGCGCTCGGCCTGGTGATGGCGGTGCTGGACGGCCACCACGACGCCGCCGACCCGGCCGGGCCGGTGGGCGGCGCGCTGGGCAAGCTGCTGCGGGTGCTGCCGGAGCGGGTGGCCGCGCCCGCCGAGGCGGTCCGCCAGGTCCCCGCGCAGGGCGACACGACGACCCCCGCCCCCGCCGTCACCGCCGCCCTCGTCCAGGCGTGCGCCGCCCACCGCAGGCTGCGGCTCGGCTATCGCGCGGGCGAACGGGGCGTCCGGGGCGTACGGGACATGGAGGTCGACCCGTGGGCGGTCGTCGTCCACCACGGCCGCTGGTACCTGCTGTGCTGGTCGCACACCCGCGACGCCCGGCGCGTCCTGCGCGTCGACCGGGTCGCCGAAGTCACCACCCTCGACGGCACGTTCACCCCGCCGGACGGTCTGGACCCGCTGACCGCGCTGGAAGAGCACCTCGCGCAGGGCTGGACGTACGAGGTGGAGGTCGTCGTCGACGCCCCCGCCGAGGAGGTGGCCCGCCGCCTCCCCCGCAGCCTCGGCCGACCCGAGCCTCTCGACGCCCGCACGACGCGCCTGCTGGCCACGACGGACGAGCCCGACTGGTACGTGCGCCGACTGACGGCACTGGACGCGCCGTTCAGGATCGTCAGGCCGCGGGAGCTCCAGGAGGCGGCACGGGAGCTGGGGCGGAGGCTGCTGTCCGCGGCAGCGGACGGGTCACCTCCTGCGGAACCCCCGGGGTGACACCCGCCCGGCGCCGCGCACGGTGCAAGGTGAAGGAGCGCGGTTCGTCCTGGTCTTCAGCTCGCCGCGCTCCTCATGGCCCCGTGAACGCACTGGTCCCCGGGACGGCTTCCGCCGCCCGGGGACCGGAGACGTGGGGGAACTCAGATGAGGCCGAGCGAGCGGACCGCCTCGCGCTCCTCCTCGAGTTCCTTCACGGAGGCGTCGATCCGGGCGCGGGAGAACTCGTTGATCTCCAGGCCCTGGACGATCTCGTACTTGCCGTCCTTGGTGGTGACCGGGAAGGAGGAGATCAGGCCCTCGGGGACGCCGTAGGAGCCGTCGGACGGGATGCCCATGGAGACCCAGTCGCCCTCCGGGGTGCCGTTGACCCAGGAGTAGACGTGGTCGATGGCGGCGTTGGCGGCGGAGGCAGCGGAGGACGCGCCGCGGGCCTCGATGATCGCGGCACCGCGCTTGGCGACGGTCGGGATGAAGTCCTCGGCCAGCCACTTCTCGTCGTTGACGACCTCGGCGGCGTTCTTGCCCGCGACGGTGGCGTGGAAGATGTCCGGGTACTGGGTGGCGGAGTGGTTGCCCCAGATGGTCAGGCGCTTGATGTCGGCGACCGTCGAGCCCGTCTTCTTCGCGAGCTGGGTCAGCGCGCGGTTGTGGTCGAGGCGGGTCATCGCGGTGAAGCGCTCGGCCGGTACGTCGGGCGCGGCGGCCTGGGCGATGAGGGCGTTGGTGTTGGCGGGGTTGCCGACGACCAGGACCTTGATGTCGTCCGCCGCGTGGTCGTTGATGGCCTTGCCCTGCGGCTTGAAGATGCCGCCGTTGGCCTCCAGGAGGTCACCGCGCTCCATGCCCTTGGTGCGGGGGCGGGCACCCACGAGGAGACCGACGTTGGCACCGTCGAAGGCGACGTTCGGGTCGTCGGTGATGTCGATGCCCTGGAGCAGCGGGAACGCGCAGTCGTCCAGCTCCATGGCCGTGCCCTCGGCGGCCTTCAGCGCCGGGGTGATCTCCAGCAGGCGCAGCTTGACCGGCACGTCCGCGCCGAGCAGCTGGCCGGAGGCGATGCGGAAGAGCAGGGCGTAACCGATCTGGCCGGCCGCGCCGGTGACGGTGACGTTCACGGGAGTGCGGGTCATGGCGTTCTCCGTATGACAGCTGGCGGTGGGGCGTCCCTGCCCCGGACGTTTGATCGATCTCTTGATGCCAAGAGATCCATCCAGCGGTCAGGCTATCGCGCATCCGGGATCCCGGACGTCCCGGGTGGAGTGTGGTCCGTCCCACAGACCGATCACTCCGGGACCCGGCGCGCACGCCTCTCGCACGCGCGCGTACGAAGCGGCGGCCGCCGGTCCGGGAGAGGAGGAACGGGCGGCCGCCGGGTGGGGGTGCCGGGTGTTGCCGGACTCCCGTGGGGGTACGGTTCGCGTGCCCAGGCGCGGCGCCGGTATTCCTGCGGACGCCGGTTTTTTTGCTCCCGCGCGTTCGCTCACCCGATCGGCCCGGCCGGACGGCCGGTCCTTCTATCCCGTGCAGCCCTGCCGCCCGGACGCCAGCACCGCGCAGGCCCGCGCCCGCCCCGGCTCCTCGACCGCCACCATCGGCGTGTACGCGATCGTGTCGCCGACGGTCGTGATGTCGCCGGTCTGCCGCACCGGCCCGACCGTCACCCGCACCAGGTCCCCCAGCCCCGCCCGGGTGATCCGCCCCCAGGCCGCGCCGCACGTCCGGCTGTAGCGGACCTCGACGAGGGTCGTGCCGACGGTCACGCTGGTCGCCGTGGTCGCGAGGTTGCCGCTGCAACCCATCTCCTCCGCGTCCTTGCCGGTGCACCCGGCGCCGGAGCAGAGCACGCCGGGCGGCAGCGGGGGGCTGGGAGACGCTGACGGCGAGGGGGACGCCGCGGCGGCGGTGTCGCGCTTCGGTTCGCCGCCGTCGGTGACGAAGAAGGCGCCCACGACGGCGATCACCACCCCGACCACACCGGCGAGGAACAGCGCCGGCCGCTGCGCGTGGCGGCTCACCGGCGGCCCGGCGTCCTCCGGGTCCGTCCCGTCCGGGTTGCGCGGCGGCAGCGTCGGGGACACGCCGGCGGGGCCCGCGATGCCGGGCTTCGGCGCCGTCACCGTCCCCGCACGGGAGAGGCGCAGCGCCTCCGACGCCCGGTCCTGCCGCAGCTCGGCGCGGCTCCAGGCGCGCTCGGCCAGTTCCCACAGGGTGACCAGAGGGGCGGGGTCGGTGCCGGTGACCTCGGCGAGGGCGACGACCGCGCCCTTGGGTGCGAGGAGGCGGCCGTTGAGGTACCGCTCCCAGGACGCCCGGGCGTAGTGGGTGCGGTCGGCGAGCTGCGGGAGGGTCAGCCCGCCGCCCTCCACGATCCGGCGCAGCCGGCCGACGAACTCCCCGACCTGCGGGTCGAGTTCGTCCGGCAGGTCCTTCCAGCGAGGCATCGCTCCCCCTCCTGCGCCGTGACCCGTTCCGGTCACGTTAGCGCTCAGCCGGACGCCACGGCTCCCCCGACCGCGACGACCAGCAGGACGAGCAGCAGCAGGACGGCGGAGAGGAGGAGCCGCCGCCCGGCGGGCCGGGGCGGCGGCTCCTCCGGGCGGTCCCACCAGGGGAGGGTGGGGTCGTCCTCGTAGTCCCCGGCATTCCCGGTGGGCCGGGTCTCGCCGGCGCTCCGGGCGTTGACCGTGTGCCAGGTGTTGTCGGTGGTCCTGGCGTTGTCGGTGGTCCAGGTGGTGTTCCCGGTGGGCCCGGTGGCCGGCGCGGGCTGCGGTCCGGGCGGTGGCGTGGGCTTGGGCCAGGCCTCGACGGCCAGTTCCCAGCGCACGCCGTGGCGTTCGGCGTCCGCGCCGGCCAGCCCCGCGACCCGGCAGAGCGCGGCGACGGCCTGCCGGGGTGGCGGCTGCACGGCGTTGAGGTAGCGCTGCCAGGAGGACTTGCTGTACGCGGTGCGGGCACCGAGCGCGGCCAGGCTGAGTCCGGTGGCGTCCTTCAGCCGCCGGAGCTGCTCCACGAAGTGCCGCACCTCCGGCGGCAGGTCGTCCGGCAGCGGCTGCCAGGTACCCATCACGCGCTCCCCTTCGGTCCTCCCTTTCGCCCGACCAAGTGACGACGGCGGGCGGGCGGCCGGTTCCCGGGGCGGCGCGGACTGTGGCGGGGCGCGCACACGGTGGCGGAACGGTCACCGCTGTGCCACAGCGGACCGACAGGCGTTGAACGGGCCGCCGGGGGTGCGGGAGCGTGGAACGCGTCGGCGGCCCGTCCTGGCTCGGGGGAGAGGACGGGCCGCCGCGCACGCCGTGCGGCCGACTGCCGCGTGTGGGTCAGCTGTCGACCGTGAAGTGCAGGGTGTCCTTCAGGAACGGCACCTGCAGCCACGGCTCCGGCTGGGCCATCAGCGCCAGCAGGACGATCACGGCGCCCAGCACGCCGTAGGTCGCTATGTCGGTGAAGCGGGAGCGGACGGCGAGCATGCCGACGCCGGGCAGCAGCCAGCGCAGGACCGCGCCGCCGAGCAGGGCGACGCCGATCAGGATCGTGCCGATCCGGAACTCGTCGAACGCGGTCAGCAGCAGGCCCAGCGCGACCACGCCCAGGACGGCGAGCATCGGCCACTGCCGGGCGGGCGCCGGAGCGTCGCCGGGGGCGGCCCGGCCGCCGCCCTCCGGGCGCGCGGTGTCCCGGGTGAACAGCGGGAAGCGGCGCGTGGTACGTCGCGGCACACCGTCGGCGTCGGGCGCGCTGACGGGGTCGCGCACCTCGACGCCGTCGAGGTCCTCGGTCTCGTCGGAGGTGTCCCGGGGCTCAGCCGACACTGCGCTCCGCCGCCTCGACCACGTTGACGAGCAGTTGCGCGCGGGTCATGGGGCCGACGCCGCCCGGGTTGGGGGAGATCCAGCCGGCGACCTCGCGGACGTCCGGGTGGACGTCGCCCACGATCTTCCCCTCCGCGCTGCGGGAGACACCGACGTCGAGGACGGCCGCGCCCGGCTTGACGTCCTCGGCGCGGACCAGATGGGCGGAACCGGCGGCGGCGACGATGATGTCCGCGCGCCTCAGGTGCGCCGAGAGGTCCCGGGTGCCGGTGTGGCACTGGGTCACCGTGGCGTTCTCGCTGCGCCGGGTCAGCAGCAGCGGCATCGGGCGGCCGATGGTCACGCCACGGCCGACGACCACGACCTCGGCGCCCTTGATCTCGACGCCGTGGCGGCGCAGGAGCGTCAGCACCCCGTTGGGGGTGCAGGGCAGCGGGGCGGGCTCGTTGAGCACGAGCCGGCCCAGGTTCATCGGGTGGAGGCCGTCGGCGTCCTTGGCCGGATCCATCAGCTCCAGGACGCGGTTCTCGTCAATGCCCCTGGGCAGCGGCAGCTGGACGATGTAACCGGTGCAGGCGGGATCCTCGTTCAGCTCGCGTACGACCGCCTCGATCTCCTCCTGCGTGGCCGTGCCGGGCAGCTCGCGCTGGATGGAGGCGATGCCGACCTCGGCGCAGTCGCGGTGCTTGCCGGCGACGTACTTCTGGCTGCCGGGGTCGTCCCCGACGAGGATCGTGCCGAGGCCGGGCGTCACGCCCTTCTCCTTCAGCGCCGCCACGCGGGCGGTCAGATCCGACTTGATCTCGGCTGCGGTGGCCTTGCCATCGAGAATCTGGGCGGTCATGGCTCCATCCTCCCGGATGACCGCCTCCCGGTTCCAATCCGGGTCACACCGCCGCCGAGGGGTCACGCCCGGCCCCGGCCGGTGATCGTCCGGCGGTGACCGGCGAGGTTGCATCTGCACAACGTCCCGGGAAACACGGCTGAGCACCGCTGGACAACGAACCGGCCACTGCTCGACGATTGCCGCACAGTGCCGCGGGCAGTACCGGGGGGACGGACCGCATCTGTAAGAAACTTCCTCCGCACCGTGCCGCGCGTCCCCGCACTCGAGTGCAAGGAAGGACCGCCATGAGTTTCGGCGAGCCGAACAACCCTTACGGGCCGCCGCCCCAGCAGCCGTCGGCCCCGCAGCAGCCCCCGGCCGGTCCGGGCTACGGCCACCCGCAGCAGGGCCCGCCGCCGGGCGCGCCCCCGCAGGGCTACGGCTTCCCCCAGGCGCCGCCGTACCCGCAGCAGGGATACCCGCAGCAGGGGTACCCGCAGTACCCGGGCGGGGACGGGCAGTACCCGGGCGGCCCGCTGGAGATGCCGCGCCTCACCCGCGTCGCGCAGATCCTCGTGGGCGTGATCGCCCTGGCCCACGCGGTCATCGCGGGTTCGTACGTCTACTTCCTGTCCCGGTGGGACGAGACGATGGCCGAGGCGGGGATCACCGGTGACGCGGACGCGGAGAGACTGGCGGACGTGGGCAAGGGCGTCGCCGTCTTCCTGCTGTGCCTGGCCACCGTGTTCGCGATCCTCGGCCTCGTGCTGCTGCTCCAGTACGCCAAGGGCGGCAACGCGGTCCGGGTGTGCTCGATCGTCTACGCGTCGTTCGCGATCGTCACCGGCATCTTCATGATCGCGTACTGGGGTCTCGGTCTGCTCCTCATCGCCGTCTGCGTCGTGACGATCGTCTTCTGCGCCAAACGGGCCAGCGCGGACTGGTTCCGCCGCCCGCGCCACTGAACCGGCGCACGACGACGGCCGCCTCCCGGCCGGGAACACCGCTCAGTCGGGTTCGGACTCCCAGCGGAAGGCGGCGAGGCCGGTCCGTGGTTCGTCCGCGCCGGTATCTCCGGTGAGGCGGTCGGCTCCTCGGTCACGGTGCACGAGGTGCCCGACGGCGACCATGGCGCCGAGCACCAGCCCGGCCAGGCAGACGAGGCCGACGAGCAGCAGGGCGACGCCCAGCAGGCCGTACCCGGCCCAGGTCGCCAGGATGTCGACCGGGTCCACGCATGCGCACGCGAGCATGGAGTGACCCTGCCCGACGGCGGCGGCGCGGCGACGGCACGTGCCTGAACGGTGCCCTGGAAGTGGCCGTACCGCAATGCACGGCGGGGCCCCGCCGGTCGCCGACCGGTGGGGCCCCGCCGTGTGCGGCTCAGTGGAAGAAGTGGCGCGTCCCGGTGAAGTACATCGTGATGCCGGCCTTCTGCGCGGCCTCGACGACCAGTTCGTCGCGGACCGAGCCGCCCGGCTGCACGATGGCCTTGATCCCGGCGGCGGCGAGGACGTCGATGTTGTCCGGGAAGGGGAAGAAGGCGTCCGAGGCGGCGTACGAGCCGCGGGCCCGCTCCTCCCCGGCACGCTCCACCGCCAGCTTGCAGGAGTCGACCCGGTTGACCTGCCCCATGCCGACGCCGACGGAGGCGCCGTCCTTGGCCAGCAGGATCGCGTTGGACTTCACGGCCCGGCAGGCCTTCCAGGCGAAGGCCAGCTCGGCCAGTTCCGCCGGGCTCAGCGCCTCACCGGTGGCCAGGGTCCAGTTGGCCGGGTCGTCGCCGTCGGCCTGGAGACGGTCGGTGACCTGGAGCAGCGCACCGCCGTCGACGGCCTTGACCTCGACCGGGTTGGCCGGGGCGCCCGGGGCCTTCAGCACGCGGATGTTCTTCTTCTTGGCGAGGGCCTCCAGGGCGCCGTCCTCGTAGTCGGGCGCGACGATGACCTCGGTGAAGATCTCGGCGACCTGCTCCGCCATCTCCTTGCTGACCGGCCGGTTGACGGCGATCACGCCGCCGAACGCCGACAGCGGGTCGCAGGCGTGCGCCTTGCGGTGCGCCTCGGCGACGTCCGCGCCGATCGCGATGCCGCAGGGGTTGGCGTGCTTGATGATCGCGACGGCCGGCTCGTCGTGGTCGTACGCGGCACGGCGCGCGGCGTCCGTGTCCGTGTAGTTGTTGTACGACATCTCCTTGCCGTGCAGCTGCTCGGCCTCGGCGAGGCCGCCGCCCGCCGCGGCGGAGCCGCTGATGGATGCCGTGTCGACGTAGAGGGCCGCGGGCTGGTGCGGGTTTTCGCCGTAGCGGAGGGTGTTCTTGCGCTCCCAGGTGGCGCCGAGGAAGTCGGGGAACCGCGACTCGTCGACGGGCGCGTAGGTGGAGGCGAACCAGGAGGCGACGGCCACGTCGTAGGCGGCCGTGTGCCGGAAGGCCTCGGCGGCCAGGCGCTTGCGGGCGGCCAGGTCGAAACCGCCGGACTTGACCGCGGCGAGGACGTCGTCGTAGCGGGCCGGGCTGGTCACCACGGCCACGGAGGGGTGGTTCTTGGCGGCGGCGCGCACCATGGAGGGCCCGCCGATGTCGATCTGCTCGACGCACTCGTCGGGCGAGGCACCGGAGGCGACGGTCTCGCGGAACGGGTACAGGTTGACCACGACGAGGTCGAACGGCTCGACGCCGAGCTCCTCCAGCTGCCGCTGGTGCTCGGGGAGCCGCAGGTCGGCGAGGATGCCGGCGTGGACCTTGGGGTGCAGGGTCTTGACCCGGCCGTCGAGGCACTCGGGGAAGCCGGTGAGCTCCTCGACCTTGGTGACGGGGACGCCGGCGGCGGCGATACGGGCGGCGGTGGAGCCGGTGGAGACGAGGTCCACGCCGGCCTCGTGCAGCCCGCGCGCGAGCTCCTCGAGCCCGGTCTTGTCGTAGACGCTGACGAGCGCGCGACGGATGGCCCGCTGGGTGGTCTCGGCCGTGACAGTGCTGTCGGCGGTCACTGGATAACTACCTTTCGTCCCTCAATGCGATAGCCGTTGCGGGCGATCCGCCCCACGACCTCGACGAGCAGCCTTCGCTCGACTTCCTTGATGCGCTCGTGCAGAGCGCTCTCGTCGTCCTCGTCCCGGACCTCGACCACGCCCTGCGCGATGATCGGCCCGGTGTCGACGCCGTCGTCGACGAAGTGGACGGTGCAACCGGTGACCTTGGCGCCGTACGCGAGGGCGTCACGGACGCCGTGGGCGCCGGGAAAACTGGGGAGGAGCGCGGGGTGGGTGTTGACGAACCGCCCGCCGAACCGCGCCAGGAACTCCTTGCCCACGATCTTCATGAACCCGGCGGAGACGACGAGGTCGGGGCGGTGGGCGGCGACGGCCTCGGCGAGGGCGAGGTCCCACTCCTCACGCGTCCCGTGGTCCTTGACCTTGCACACGAAGGTCGGGATCCCGGCGCGCTCGGCCCGGGCGAGGCCCTCGATGCCCTCGCGGTCGGCTCCGACGGCCACGATCTCGGCGCCGTAGGCCTCGGCTCCGGTGGCGGCGATCTCGTCGAGCAGCGCCTGAAGGTTCGTACCGGATCCGGAGACCAGGACGACGAGGCGCTTGGCCGGCTCGGCCACGGGCTTGGCGGCCACGGCGGGGCCCTTTCTCGGGAGTGCGTTTGTGCGGTCGTACGAATGCTTCGCGCCCCCTGATACGGGGAAGTCTACGAAGCGGCCGACCGCCAGCAACGATACCGGCACACGGGGCGGCCCCCTCGGGACGGGGGCGTGGCCGGAAGGTAGCGTCTGAGGCGAGCGGGCTCGGGAACGCGGTCGTCACACGGAACGTTCTCGAAGTGTCCGCCCACACCAGACAGCCGTGAACACCGTTGTGATCACCTAGGGGAAGACGCTCACTTGATGCCGGACCGCAGTCTGCGACTCCTCACGCTCCCCCCGCAGTCACCGCAGGGAGGGGAGCGCGGCGCCGTGCTGCTGCGGGAGCGCCCAGCCTCCCCGCCCGACGCGCCCTCGGGCCGCGAGAACGGCGACGAGCGGGGCGGTGCCCCCCACTCCCAGGACGACAACCCCTTCGCCCCGCCGCCGGAGGGCGCCCCGGACCGCCCGTGGCAGCCCCGTCACCCGGCCCCGGGGTCCCGTGCGGGCGACGGCGAGTCCGGCGGCGGTCAGGGCGGCGAATCCCCCTGGGGCAGCCAGTGGAGCGACCGCCAGCCCGGCCGCTCCCCCGGCGGCTTCGGCGAGCGCCCCGGCGGCGGCCCTGAAGGCGGCCCCGGCGGCCCGGCCCCCACGGCCCGCTGGGACCCGACGGACCCCTCCCAGCGCCGCGCGCGGTATGCGCTGCTGTGCGGTATGTGGGCCTTCTTCTTCGCCCTCTTCGGCTGGCCGTACGTGGCCCTGCTGCTCGGCGCCCTGGCCCTCCACTGGGGCATCAGCGCCCTCCGTGCCAAGCCCCGCACCCCCGACCCGAACACCCCGCCCGTGGCCGGGAACGGGGGCCGCCCGCAGACGACGGCCGCCATCAGCGGCCTGGTCACGGCGTCCCTGGCCCTGTCCCTGGTCGCGGTGACCTTCACCGCGCAGTTGGTCTACCGGGACTACTACACCTGCACGAACGACGCGCTGACGAACGAGGCGAAGCAGGCCTGCAGCGATCTGCTGCCGAAGGAGCTGCGGGGAGTCCTGGGGGGTCAGTGACCGAGGGCCGCGTCGGCTGGTCCGGCGCGCCCGGGTCCGGGGGTGTCCGCGTCCCCGGCGGTTACAGGACGAACGAGCGCAGCGGGGCGAGGCGGGCGGCTTGGGACTGCCGACGCCGGCCGGGTCGGCGGGGTGGGCGCACGACAACGGGGCGGCCGGGGCGCGCCTCTCGATGATCACTGCGTCCCCCGCTTCGCCTGCTCCGTGACCTCCCCCTCCTTCTCCCCCTCACCATCACCGGCGGTCTCTTCGGTCCCTTCCTCCCCCGCCTCCCGCAACGCCGCCCACCGGACCTCGCGTGCCTCTTCGCCGTACCAGCTCGCGCCCGTGACGTCCGCGTCGTACGGCTCGCAGCCGAAGTCCCCCTCCTTCGACTCGGCCTCGTGGGCGAGGTCCCACTCCGCGGGTACGGGGTCCGCGACAGGACCGGGCGCGGGCGGCGATACCGGCACCGGAGCCGGAGCCGGAGCCGGGACACTCGCCGGCGCCGGCACGCCCTCCCCCGCGCGTCGTGCCGACCTCCGGCCCCACCACGCCCGCGTCCCCAGAACCACCGGCACGCCCACCCCCGCGACCCACAGGGCCACCGCAGCTCCCAGTTGCCACCCCACCGGCCCGAAGCGGGACAGCACCGCCACCCCCAGCGGTCCACCCGCCAGCGCCCCGAGCACCCCCATCAACCCCCCGGACCCGACCGCGGCCAGCAGCACCACGCCCACCGCCCACCACCGCGACCGGCCCGCGGCCGCCCGCGCCACGAACACCCCCACCGTCGCCGCCGCCACCACCGGGACCACCCCGACCGCCGCCCAGTACCACGGCCCCCCGCCCCCCGCTTCCGGCACCGCCGCGAGCAGCGGGAACGGCGGCAGCGTCGGCGCGGGGTCCGACAACAACGGCCGCACCGCGTGCCCGGCACCGAGGACGAACCCCGGACCCACCGCATACGCGGCTCCCCACACCGCCGCGTTGGGCACCAGCGCCAGACACAGCAGCAGCACCGCGAACCGGCCCGACCACCCATCCGTGAGCTGCACGAAGGCCCCACGCGCCGCCCCGACGTGCCACACCGAGGACACCGCCACCAGCAACGCCCCACCCCCGACGAGCACCGCCGCCCCGGCCACCGCCGCCCGCGCCCCCACCCCGGCCCACTCCCGTTCCTGCACCGCGAGGACCAGGCGCCGAGCCCACCGCGGCAGGACCAGCAGCACGCCGCCGGACGGTCCGCGCGGCCGCCCGTACGCCGTCCACACCCCCACGCCGGCGGCCCCCACCGCGACGGTCGGCAGACAGAGCACCGTCCACTCCCACGAGGGCCGCAGCGCGCCCCCCGCCGCATAGACCGCGGCGCCCACCCCGACGGCGAGGTACCCGAGCACGACGCCCACCCACGCCGTCCGCACGCCCACCAGCGGAGCGTCCACCGGAACGTCCTCCTCCACGCCCCCGTACACGGCGTCCCGGGCGGCCCGGTGCACCAGCCAGACCGGCAGGGCGAGCAGCAGCAAGGGGGTGACACCGACCGGTGCGGGCACCCCGGAGAGCGTGTCGACGCGCACCAGTTCCGCGCCGTGCGCCAGCAGCCACATCGCGGCGGCGACGTGCAGCGCACCACCCGGACCGCTGTCGGGATACGGCGAACTGATCCACAGCACGATCACGAGCACGGCGAACGAGGCGAGCCCCAGCCCGGCCGCCAGCACCCCGCTCAGGAGGCTGGCGCCCAGTCCGGGCGAGCGGTCGCGCATCCGGCCGAGCAGAAGGGACAACGACGGTCGGCGAGCGGTCATCTGGATCACGCTCGTCATGCTCCCAACGACACGCGCCTTTCCCCCGTAACAGGAGAAGTTCCGCTGTGTCGCTCAATATATGCTTATGTGCTTTTTCGTAGGGAGGGGCATCCGGTGACACACGACTCCGACACCCCGCTCCCGCCGCCCAGGGAACGCCGACGCCTGCGTGAGGCGGGCTCGCTGACCCAGGCTCAGCTCGCCGCCCGGCTGGGCGTCAGCCGGGACGTGGTGCGCGCGTGGGAGACCGGCCGCAGGGCTCCCCGGGGTGGGGCGCGGGAGGCGTACGCGCAACTCCTGGCCTCACTGGCGCGCCTGGTGGGGGAACCGGAGATGACGGTCCGTCCGGAGAAGCAGACCCGGGAAGACGCGCCCGACGGCGTCACCTCCGCCGCCCAACCGGCCGAAAGGGGCACAGCCGTACCGACGGAAGCCGCGACGGAAGCGGTGACAGCGACCGGACCACTCGACGGCACCACACCCCTGCCGGCGACAAGGCCGGGCTACCGCACCACACCCCCGCCGGCGACAAGGCCGGGCTACCGCACCACACCCCCGCCGGCGACAAGGCCGGTCGGCAGCACCGCACCGCTGCCCGTGGCCACGTCGGTCGACAGCGCCGCTTCCCTGCCGGCGGCCACGCGACCGGACGCGGCCACGCCGCCGGCCGCGGCCTTGGCACCGTCCGCACCTGAGCGTCCCTCGCCCCTGCGCCCCCACCTGACTCCCGCTCAGGCCTTCGACGCCCTCTACGCCTACTGCGTCCCCGCCCTCGTGCGCCAGGCCTACCTCCTCACCGGCCGCCGGGAGCTCGCGCGAGAGTCGGTCGAGCAGGCCTTCCAACTCGCCTGGCAGCGCTGGCCCGAGGTGGCCGTCGACCCCGACCCGGCGAGCTGGGTGCGGGCGGCGGCGTACGAGTACGCCCTCTCCCCCTGGCACCAGTTCCGCCCCCGATACCGCCACCCCGAACCGCCGCCCGCCGCCGCCTCCGACCGCGCGTTGCTGGACGCGCTGCTGGCCCTCCCACCGCCCTACCGCCGCACCCTCCTGCTGTACGACGGGGTCGGCCTCGACCTGCCGGAGACGGCGGCCGAGACGGAGGCCAGCACGCCCGCGGCCGCGCGCCGCCTGCTGCACGCCCGTGAGATGGTCGCCGCCCGCCTCCCTACCCTGGCCGACCCGGCCGAACTGCACCGCCGGCTGGCACAGATGGCCTCCGCGGAACGCCTCCGTGCCGCGAAGCCGCCCACCGTACGCATGAACAGCGAGCGCCGCGCCCGCTTCTGGACCCGTGCGGCCATCGCCTTCACGGCCGCCCTCATCGGCGTGACCTCCCTGAGCGTCTACACGGCCCCCACCAGGTACGAGCCCCCGGTGCCCCCGGGCGAGACGGTACGGGGGGTGCCTCCGAAGGCGGCTCCGGGCCCGTTGTCGGACGCGGAACTGTCACTGCGGGCGAAGCTGCGCTCGGAGACCGCCCACGGGCCGGAAAGGCTGCTGCCGCAGGCCCGGTGAGACGGGAGGGTCCGCTGCCGGAAGCCCGGTGGAACGGGCGGCACACCGACGACACCGGCGACACCACCGCCGGCTGCCCCGGTGCCCCGGCACCCCGGCGCCCCGGCTCGGCCGCGGTCGGCGCGGGCACGCGAAAACGCCGGTGGGCCCGCCCCCCGGTCGAGGGAACGGGCCCACCGGCGTTCAGCCAGGGAACTCAGCCGGCCAGGATCTCCCGCGCCAGCTTCGCCGTCTCGGTGGGCGTCTTGCCGACCTTGACGCCGGCGGCCTCGAGGGCCTCCTTCTTCGCCTGGGCCGTACCGGACGAACCGGAGACGATGGCACCCGCGTGGCCCATCGTCTTGCCCTCGGGCGCCGTGAAGCCCGCGACGTAGCCGACGACCGGCTTGGTCACGTTCTCCTTGATGAAGGCCGCGGCCCGCTCCTCCGCGTCGCCGCCGATCTCGCCGATCATGACGATCAGGTCGGTCTCGGGGTCGTCCTGGAAGGCCTTGAGGGCGTCGATGTGCGTGGTGCCGATGATCGGGTCACCACCGATGCCGACGGCCGTCGAGAAGCCGATGTCACGCAGCTCGTACATCATCTGGTACGTCAGCGTGCCGGACTTCGAGACCAGGCCGATGCGGCCCGGCTTGGTGATGTCGCCCGGGATGATGCCGACGTTGGACTGGCCCGGGGTGATGATGCCGGGGCAGTTCGGGCCGATGATGCGGGTCTTGTTGCCCTTCTTGCCGGCGTACGCCCAGAAGGCGGCCGTGTCGTGCACGGCGATGCCCTCGGTGATCACGACGGCCAGCGGGATCTCGGCGTCGATGGCCTCGACGACCGCGTCCTTGGTGAACTTCTCCGGCACGAAGATGACGGAGACGTTGGCGCCGGTGGCCTCGATGGCCTCCTTGACGGTGCCGAAGACCGGTACCTCGGTGCCGTCGAAGTCCACGGTGGTGCCCGCCTTGCGCGGGTTCACGCCGCCCACGACGTTGGTGCCGTCGCCGAGCATGAGCTTGGTGTGCTTCATGCCGGTGGCGCCGGTCATGCCCTGGACGATGACCTTGCTGTCCTTGTTGAGCCAGATAGCCATGGTTGTTGGTGTCCTCGTCCTAGGTGCTTACTTGGCGGCTGCGGCCAGCTCGGCGGCCTTGTCGGCCGCGCCGTCCATGGTGTCGACGCGCTGGACCAGGGGGTGGTTGGCGTCGGTGAGGATCTGCCGGCCCAGCTCGGCGTTGTTGCCGTCGAGGCGGACGACGAGCGGCTTGGTGACCTCCTCGCCGCGGTCCTCCAGCAGCTTCAGGGCCTGCACGATGCCGTTGGCGACCTCGTCGCAGGCGGTGATGCCGCCGAAGACGTTGACGAAGACGGAGCGGACGTCCGGGTCGCCGAGGATGATCTCGAGACCGTTCGCCATGACCTGCGCGGAGGCGCCGCCGCCGATGTCGAGGAAGTTGGCGGGCTTGACGTTGCCGTGCTTCTCACCGGCGTACGCGACGACGTCCAGGGTGCTCATCACGAGACCCGCGCCGTTGCCGATGATGCCGACCTCACCGTCGAGCTTGACGTAGTTGAGGTTCTTCTCCTTGGCGGCGGCCTCGAGCGGGTTGGCCGCGGCCTTGTCGTGGAGCTCCTCGTACTCGGGGTGACGGAACTCGGCGTTGTCGTCGAGCGACACCTTGCCGTCGAGGGCGAGGACGTCACCGGAGGCGACCTTCGCGAGCGGGTTGACCTCGACGAGGAGGGCGTCCGACTTGATGAAGGTGTCCCACAGCTTGACGAGGACGTTCACGACCTTGTCGGCGACCTCGGCCGGGAACTTGGCGGCCTCGACGATCTCGCGGGCCTTGGCCTCGTCCACGCCGTCGATCGGGTCGATCGGCGTCTTGGCGACGGCCTCCGGGCGGGTGGCCGCCACCTCCTCGATCTCCATGCCGCCCTCGACGGAGGCGATGGAGAGGAAGGTGCGGTTGGCACGGTCGAGGAGGAAGGAGACGTAGTACTCCTCGACGATCTCCGGAGCGGTCTCGGCGATCATCACCTTGTGGACCGTGTGGCCCTTGATGTCCATGCCGAGGATGTCCGTCGCGCGGGCGACGGCCTCGTCCGGGGTGGCGGCCAGCTTGACGCCACCGGCCTTGCCGCGACCACCGACCTTCACCTGCGCCTTGACGACGGACTTGCCGCCCAGACGCTCGGTGATCTCGCGCGCCGCCTCAGGCGTGTCGATGACTTCACCGGCCAGCACCGGTACATCGTGCTTGGCGAAGAGGTCCCTCGCCTGGTACTCGAACAGGTCCACGCGCTTCCGTCCCTATCAGTGATCTCGCGGTTCGTTGGATGCGTGGGCGTGCCGCGAAGGGCAACGTGACGACCGCATGTGTCACAGGGGAAGCGCACACGGTGTCCGAGCGCGCGGCATGTCCGTCTCGCAGGTTATCGCTGCTTCCGGGAGCCCTCTAAATCGCGAGTCACACCTGAGCGGTGATACCTGTCACATGATGCCGGGATCACTGGCACCCCGTGCCGCAGGTGAGGGGCCTCACCGGGCTGGGGTTGACCCGGTGAGACCCCGTGAGCAGCCCCGAAGGGGCTCGGGGCGGATCGTCCTCACCCCAATGAGGACGATCCGGCCCCTTCCGCCGGGCCTACGGCCGGACGTGTCCGACGGCTTTCGGCCGTCCGGGGCCTTCGGCCCGGCGGAGGCATGCTCCCGTGCACCCATTGGGCGCGCGGGGAGGGCGCGCGGTTCCGCACGACTCCGGTGCCGCCGTTCACGGCACCGGTGCGGATCCTGGCCCGAGTGTGGTGGGCATCCGGCGAAAACGGTCCGGACTCGGCACGGTCCGGCTTCAGACGCGGTGGTTCGCGGCCGTGGCGCCCGCGTTCTGCACGGAGGCGGGGGCGACCGCCTCGGCGATGCCGGTGACGCCGGTGACGGCGTGTCCGGCCAGCGGCTGGGCCGTCGATCCGACGGTGCCCGTCAGGTCGTGGGCGAAGGCCGTCGCCGAGCCGGTCAGGTCCTGCGTGACGGAGGTGACGGGGGCCGTCACACCGTGAGCGAAGCCGCCGACGGTGCCGGTGGTGTCGTGGGCGAACCCGTCGGCTGCGCCGTTGACGTCGTGGGCGAAGCCGCCGGCGAAGCCGGTCACGTCCTGGGTGAAGGGACCGACAGGGGCCGTCACCTGCTGGGCGAAGGGGGCGACGGGAGCCGTCACCTCCTGGGCGAGGGAGACGACAGGAGCCGTCACCTCGTGGGCGAAGGGGACGACAGGAGCCGTCACGTCACCCGCGAAGCCGTCGACCGTGCCGGTCACGCCGTACGCGAAGCCGCCGACCGTGCCGGTCACCCCGTGGGCGAAGCCGTCGACGCTGCCGGTCACGCCGTGCGCGAGGTGGTCGACCGTGTCGGTCAGGCCATGCGTGAGGCTGCCCGCGGTGCCGGTCACCCCCTGTGCGAAGAAGCCCGCGTCGCCGCCGACTCCGTACGCCAGCGCCCCGGCGTCCGCGACCGCCTGGCCGGCGACCGGCACGGCGCCCCGCACGGCGGTGTGCGCGACGGGCGGCAGGACGGCCTCGGTGGTGTCGTGGGCGACCTCGCCGACCAGCCCGGTGGCATACGGCGGAACGTCCGCCACGACACCGCCGACGACCGGCCGCAGGCCCTGCACGGCACCGTCCGCGATCGTCCGGACGTCGGCGACCGCCCCCTGGGCCAGCGCGGTCGCCGCGCCCACGGCGTGCCCGGCGGCGGGGGCGACACCCGCCACCGCCCGCCCCGCGACCGGGGTGACCCCGTGCACCGCGTCGGTGGCGATGGGCAGCACCCCCTGCACGGCGGAGCCGGCCACCGGCGGGACGACCGCGGCGGCCGTCTCCTCGACGACCGGCGTGACCGTCCCGGGGACGGCCCCGACGGTGCCGAGGACGTGGGCCGGAACGGCGGACACCGTGCCCTGCGCCGCACTCGCACCGACGCCGGCCGCGGTCGTGGCGGTCCCGCCCACAGCCGCCGCACGGCCCTCGGCTCCCGACACCGCGCCCCCCACGCCCGCGGCCGTACGGCCCGCGCCCACGGCCACGTGCTGCGCCTTCGTCCGTACGACGCCGTCGACGCCCTGCGCCTGCGTACGCGCCGCCGTCTGGGCGCCCGCGAGCTTCGTCTGGGCCGCGGCGAGCGCCTTCTCGAGCTCCGGGGCGAAGGCGCAGAGGGGGCCGAAGAGGTAGTCGACGGCGTTCCCGTCCGTCGGGTCGGCCGGGGTGGCGGCGCCGGAGGCGGCGGTGGCCACCGTGCCGGTGGTCCGGGCGGTGGCGGCCTCGGCCGCGGACGCCGCCTGGGAACGGGCCTTCACCTCGGCCTCGGCGGTGGCGGCCCGCGCCGCCCGGGCGCCCTGGATGGCCTCCGCACCGCGGATCCTGGACTCCGCCGCCTTGCCGGGGACCTTGGCGGTCCGGGCGACGCCGTCAACGGCGCCGGTGGCGGTGACGTCGGAGACTGGGTCGCCCGTGAGGCCGGAGACGGTGTCCGTGAGCGTGGTGGAGACGGTGTCCGTGACCGCGCCGAGCGTGTCGTCGGCCCCGGCGGTCGCGTCCGGCAGGGTGAGGGACGAGGCGGGCAGTTCGTCGGCGCCGGCCGCGGTCGAGCCGAGGGCCCAGGCACCGGTGACACCGGCGGCTATGACGATGGAACGACGGATGTTCTTGTTCATGCGTACGTCAGATCCTTAGAGGTTCCGAGACTTCGGAAGGTTTGGGGACGATCCCGGCGCCGGAGAGGGGAGGGGCTCCGGGCGGGCGGGCAGACCTGTGTCCGCCCCCGCGCGGCAGGTCTACGGGGGGAAGGTCTGCCCTAGCCGGGGAAGACGGGAATGTCCCGGTACCTGTCCTGCGTCTCGGCCGCGTCGGTACCCACGGCTCCGCCGGGCACCAGCCGCAGCGGCACGTGGTCGTACGGCGTGACGGCGTGCGCGTCACCATGGCGCGGCGAACCGCTGTCGGCCACCGGGGCGTTGCCCAGTGCGCCGTGGGGCCCCTCGGCGGGCGCCCGGTGCGCGGGCGCCTGACCCAGGTGCGCGGCCCGGTGGTCGTCGCCGTGTCCCACCGCAGCACCCGCCTCGGCCGTGCCCATGGCACCCCGCGGCCCGTACGGCGACGTGACCGCCGCGACGGCGGTTCCGTGCCGGTCCGGGGACGGCGTGACGGCGGAGCCCGGCTCGGGAGTCGACGCTCCCGGCGCCGGCAGCGTCCCGCCCTGCTGCTCCCCGGGAAGCGTCGGCAGGGAGGGCAGCGACGGCAGTTCCGGCGCGTCCGGCAGTTCCGGGAAGGAAGGCAGCGAGGGCAGCGACGGCCGCGTCGGCACACTCGACAGCGGCACGGACGGCGAGGCCACGGACGGCACGTCCACCTGCGCCTCGGCCAGTTCTTCGGTCACCGCCGCCACGAGCTCACCGGTCGACCGCACGACCTTGGCGCCCACGGGAATCGAGGGCGTCGGCGGAGCGGTCCCGGCCTCGGCGCCTGCGTTGGCGTCGGTCGCCGTCGGTGCCGGGAGCGACAGCTGCGGAGGGGAGGCCGTCGGTGCCGAGGCCCCGTCAGCCGCCTGCGCCTGCCCGCCGAAGAGGATCCCGAGCGCGAACAACCCGCCCACCAGGAGCACGCCGTGCAGCGCACGCCGCCCGGCCGCCGAGCGCAGGACGCGCAGAGCGGCACCGGAGAGAGCGGCGGGCCAGGCCAAGAGGGAGGATCCTCCCGTGTGACGAACGAGCTGAAGCGAGGCGTCGATCCTTGCACGGGACTCCGGAGGTTGCGCAAGCCCCCCTTACCGATGGGTAGTCATGTCCCGTTTGGCGCTGGTCTGTCCACAAGTCGTCGTGTGTCATCCGCGCTCGTGTGCCCCTGCCCCTACTCCCCCCTCGGGCACGGGCAGCGGACGTCTCTCGATCGCGGCGGCCATCACCTCCGGGAACAGGTCGGGCGTGCAGGCGAACGCCGGCGCGCCGAGCGCCGCGAGCGCGGCCGCGTGCTCACGGTCGTAGGCGGGCGCCCCTTCGTCCGACAGCGCGAGCAGCGCCACGAACTGCACCCCCGACGCCTTCATCGCCGCGACCCGCTTCAGCATCTCGTTCCGTATGCCTCCCTCGTACAAGTCGCTGATCAGCACCACCACGGTGTCCGCGGGTCGGGTGATCCGCGACTGGCAGTACGCCAGCGCCCGGTTGATGTCGGTGCCGCCGCCGAGTTGCGTGCCGAACAGGACGTCGACCGGGTCGTCGAGCTGGTCGGTGAGGTCGGCGACCGCCGTGTCGAAGACGACGAGCCGGGTGCTGATCGACCGCATGGAGGCCAGTACGGCTCCGAACACGGAGCCGTACACCACGGACGCCGCCATCGACCCCGACTGGTCGACGCAGAGGATCACCTCCTTCTTCACGGACCGCGACGCCCGGCCGTACCCCACCAGCCGCTCCGGCACGACCGTGCGGTGCTCGGGGAGGTAGTGCTTGAGGTTGGCGGCGATCGTGCGGTGCCAGTCGATGTCCCGATGGCGCGGGCGGGTGACGCGGGCGCTGCGGTCGAGGGCGCCGGTCAGGGTGGACCGGGTGCGGGTGGCCAGCCGCTTCTCCAGGTCTTCGACGACCCTGCGCACGACGGCCCGTGCCGTCTCCTTCGTCGTTTCCGGCATCGCCTTGTTGAGCGAGATCAGCGTGCCGACGAGGTGCACGTCCGCCTCGACCGCCTCCAGCATCTCCGGCTCCAGCAGCAGCGTGGCCAGCCCGAGCCGGTCGATGGCGTCCCGCTGCATGACCTGCACCACCGAGGAAGGGAAGTACGTGCGGATGTCCCCGAGCCAGCGCGCCACCGACGGCGCGGACGCCCCGAGCCCCGCCGAACGGTCCCGTCCCGTCCGCGGTCCCTCCCGCTTTCCGTAGAGCGCGGCGAGCGTCCCGTCCATGGCGGCGTCCCGCCCGGACAGCGCACACCCGGTGCCGTCCGCCTCGTCACCGCCGAGCACGAGCCGCCAGCGCCGCAGCCGCTCCTGGCCCACGTCCGCCGGCCCGGGCATTCCTGCCGTCCCTGCCACCCCGGCGGTTCCGTTGCTCGCGGTGATCTTGGTGCCCGCGGCGGTCTCGGTGCTCTCCGCGGGGCCGGTCCTACCCGCGGGCGCGGGCCTCCCGGCCGTCTCGGTCGCGCCGGTGGCGTCGGAGGCGTCGGAGGCGTCGGAGGCGTCGGAGGCGTCGGAGGCGTCGGAGGCCCTTATCGCCCTGCTGGAACCGGTGGGCTGGGTGGTCCCGGTAGGCCCGGTGCCACCGGGCCAGGTCGCGCCGGTCGACTCGATGGTCATCCGTCCACCTCCAGAAGGTCGTTGTCGTCCCGCACTTGCCCGGCCGTGTCCAGCCCCAGCAGCAACCGCACCACGGGCAGAACGGCGTCCGCGCGTCCCGCGTCGGGTTCGGCCGCGAAACCGGGTCTCACGAAGCCCGCCCCCACCGCGCTCCCCCGCTCCCCTGGCCCGCGCCGCACCAGCTCCCCGAGCGTTCTGCGCACCCCCGCCTCGTACGCCGAGAACGTCCGCCGCAGCAGCGGCAGTACGTCCGTGAACGCCTCCGCCGACAGCCCTGTCAGCCACCCGTCGACCAAGCCGAGCAGCCGCTCGTCGTGGACCAGGAGCAGCCCGCCACCGGAGCCGCTGCCGACGAAGCCCTCGATCCAGGCGGCCGCCTCCCCCGGCGGCGTACCCGGCGACAGGGCCAGCCCCATGAGCCGGGCGGCCTCGTCGCCCTTCAGCTCCCCCTCGTCCAGCAGCAGCCGCACGGCCCGCCCCCGGATGACACCGGCCACGGCGTCCCGCAAGGACAGCACCCGGAGGACACCCCGCCAACGTCCCCGCAGGTCGCCGTGGCGTCGGGCGGAGGTGTGCTGCGGGCCCTCTCCCGGACCGAGCGCCTCCGCCAGCAACGCCACCGCCCCGTGCACCGCCTCCACATGGCCCCGCATCTCGTCGGCCGCGTCGGCGTCCAGCGCGGCGCAGGCCGGGGGCAGGCCGACGAAGACCCGCTCGGCGAGGCCCGCGGCGACGTCGGCCAGCGCACCGGTGTCGGTGCCGCGCACGTCGCCGTAGCGGAGGGAGCGGACCAGGGCGGGCAGCGCCTGGGCGAGGTGGCCGACGTCCGTGTCGAGCGCCGCGCGGTCGGCGAGGACCCGCATCACCGTCGGCAACGCGTCCGGCACACCGGCCAGGAGGCAGCGCTCGGCGAGCGCGGTCACCTCGGCGAGGCCGCGCGCACCGACGGCGTCCGCCTCCGCCTTCGCGGTCGCGGCGGCGAGCACCGTCGTCCCCCACACACCGGCCTCGGCCACCCGCACGGACAACTCCGGCTCCCAGCGCAGCCGCCACGTCTCCCGGAACGTGCCGGTGCTGCCCCGCGAGGCCGTCGGCTCCCCCCACCCGACGTGCAGCAGCCGCAGCCGGTGCAGGAGTCTGCTGCGCTCGGCATCGGTCTCCTTGCGCAGGTCGAACTCCATCTCCCGCTCCCGCGCCTCCGGCTTGAGCCGCAGCCGGCGCTGCAGCCGGTCCAGGTCGCGCTGCAACGGCACCGCGGGCGCGGAGGGCGGCACCTCCCCCAGCACGTCCCCGACCACCAGCCGGTCGTGCACCAGCGCCAGCGGCACGTCCGAGCCCTCGCACAACACCGCCCGTGCGGCGTCCGTCGTCTCACTCAGACCGGGCAGCGGCCGGCCGCGCAGCGCGGCGAGCGTCTCGGCCAGCCGTACCGCCTCGATGACGTGCGCCGGGGACACGATCCGGTCCTCCTCGCGCAACAGACCCGCCACCTTGGTCAGCCACCGCTCGACCGGCCGGTCCGGGGCGGCGAACAGATGCCCGTACCAGCCCGGCGACTCGATCCCGGCGCCGTACCCCCCGGCCCTCGCCAGCCTGCGGTACGTCCACGGCACCCACGTCAGGTCGGCCTTGACCTTGGGCAGCCCCTTCAGCAGCGCCCGGTCGGCGGCCACGGTGGTCCTCCGCCGCAGCGCGGGTACATGCCACGCCCCGCACACCACGGCCACGCCCCCGTCGCCGAACTCCCGCTGCGCCGCCCGCACCTGGAGCCGCATGTACGCCTCACGCACGGAGTCCCGGTCGCTGCCCGCGTCGCCGTACGTCTCCCGCAGGACCTCCATGGCCTCCTCGAGCGCGGCGAAGGGCGCGAACGGGTCCCGCCGCCCCCCGCCCCGGTGTTCGACGACGTCCTCCCACCAGCGCTCGGGGTCGTCGTAGCCGGCGGCGTCGGCGAGGGCGGCGAGCGGGTCGACGCGCAGCCCGTCGACCGACGGCTCCCCCTTGCCCCCGTCTCCTTCCCTGCCCCCGTCTCCTCCGCTGCCCCCGTCTCCTCCCTGGTCCTGTTCTACTCGCTCGTCGGCCCCAACCCCCTTGTCCCCGGCCAGCGTGTGGGTGGCCGGCAGGTCGATGAAGCGGGCCGGAACCCCGTGTTCCAGGGCCCAGCGGATCGCGACCCACTCCGGCGAGAACTCGGCCATCGGCCAGAACGCCGAGCGTCCGGGCTCGTCCACGGCGTGCGCCAGGAGCGCGACCGGCGGCCGCATGTCCTCGTCGGCGGCCAGCGGGATCAGCGCGTCGGCCTCCGACGGCCCCTCGATCAACACGACCCGCGGCCGCGCCTCCTCCAACGCCCCCCGAACGGCCCGGGCCGACCCCGGCCCGTGGTGCCGCACCCCCAGCAACAGGACCCGCCCCGCTGCACTCCCGCGACCATCGGACGGCACCGCGCCCATCCCCCTTCCGCCCGGCTCCCCGGCGCCCACCCCGAGGGAACCCCCGCCCCACTCGCCGTCCGGGCCGCCGGCACCTCGACGACCGCTTCCGCCGAAGCCGACGGCCCCGGCGCTCCGGCTACCGCTCCCCTCGGCACCGACGACCTCCGCGTTCCGAGCGCCAGCTCCCCCGTCGCCCTCCGCGCCCTCCGCGCCCTCCGCGCCCTCCGCGCCCGCGAGCATCCGGCCGCCGTCCCCCTCACCGTCCGCACCTCGCGGGCCCACGCCGACGCTCCCCCCGGGCACCCGGCCGCCGGCCCGCACCCCGCCCGTCATCCCGTTCCCCTTCGCCCACGGGTCCCCGTCCCGACGCGCCCGCCGGTTCCCGACCCGCCCCGCCTGCGGGTCCACGTCGAGTCGCCGTCCCCCTGTGGCGCGCACCGCGCCGACCCGTGCGCCACCGGCCGGTACTCCCCCTGCCCACCCTCGATACCGCTCACGCGCTCACCTCCCGGCAGGCCCGGTAGAAGTCCGTCCAGCCGTCCCGCTCGCGGACCACCGCCTCGAGGTACTCCTGCCACACCACCCGATCGGCGGCCGGGTCGCGGACGACGGCGCCGAGGATGCCCGCGGCGACGTCGCCCGGTCGCAGCACGCCGTCCCCGAAGTGCGCCGCCAGGGCGAGCCCGTTGGTGACGACGGAGATCGCCTCCGCCGTCGACAGGGTGGCGCTCGGCGACTTCACCTTCGTCCGACCGTCGGACGTGATCCCGTCGCGCAGCTCACGGAAGACGGTCACCACGCGGCGGATCTCGTCGATGCCGTCGGGTCCGGCCGGAAGCTCCAGGGAGCGGCCGATCTGCTCGACGCGCCGCGCCACGATGTCGACCTCGGCCTCGACGCTCTCCGGCAGCGGCAGCACCACCGTGTTGAACCGGCGGCGCAGCGCGCTGGACAACTCGTTGACCCCGCGGTCACGGTCGTTGGCCGTCGCGATGAGGTTGAAGCCGCGGACGGCCTGCACCTCCTGCCCCAACTCCGGTATCGGCAGCGTCTTCTCCGACAGGATGGTGATGAGGGTGTCCTGCACGTCGGCCGGAACACGGGTCAGCTCCTCGACCCGTGCCGTCATCCCCTCCGCCATGGCCCGCATGACCGGGCTGGGCACGAGCGCGTCCCGGCTCGGCCCGTGCGCGAGCAGCTGTGCGTAGTTCCAGCCGTAGCGGATCGCCTCCTCCGGGGTCCCCGCCGTGCCCTGCACCAGCAGGGTGGAGTCGCCGCTGACGGCCGCGGCGAGGTGCTCGGAGACCCAGGTCTTGGCGGTGCCGGGCACGCCGAGCAGCAGCAGGGCCCGGTCGGTGGCGAGCGTGGTGACGGCGACCTCCACGATGCGGCGCGGGCCGACGTACTTCGGTGTGATCACGGTGCCGTCCGGCAGGGTGCCGCCGAGGAGGTACGTGGCGACCGCCCACGGCGACAGCTTCCAGCGGGCCGGGCGCGGGCGGTCGTCCTGAGCGGCCAGCGCGGCCAGCTCGTCGGCGAAGGCGTCCTCGGCGTGCGGCCGCAGCGCCTCCACGGGCTGCTTCACATTCGGTTCCACGGACGTCGGGTCGACGGGCACAGACATGGCTGAGGCCCCCTCCAGCTCGGCCGGTTCGGATCTGGTGTCCACGGTGCACCACGCCACTGACAATCCGTCCCGACCTGCGCAAACGCCCGAACCGGCGATCGCCGGGACGCCTGCGGAACCGCCTGCCGGCCTTCGGCCCCGACGCTTTCCGGCCTCATGCCCTGCCTCGTGCCCTGCGTGGTGCCCCGCCGCTCGCCGGGCCGATTGTCAGTGGGTGGATCTACCTTCGAGGGCATGACTCAGCAGGGGGTGCGCTGGACCGCGGACCAGGTGCTGGCACTGGCACCTGACGCCGCGTCACGCAAGGCGGGAAGCAGGCTCGGCGTGGCCGGTCCGTGGTCCGGGACGGGGAGTTCGGACGAGGGGGCGGTGTGGGGGCTGTGCAAGGGCAGCGGCAGCAGGCCGTATCAGACGGTCGTCGACGTCGCGGACGGCTCGGCACCGGCGTACACGTGCAGTTGTCCGAGCCGCAAGTTCCCGTGCAAGCACGCGCTCGGTCTGCTGTTGCTGTGGTCCGGTGGGGAGCGGGCGGTGCCGGTGGGGGAGACGCCGGACTGGGCCGAGGAGTGGATCGCGGGGCGGCGCGGGCGCACGCGGGAGAAACGGGGGGCGGGCGCGCCTGGTTCCGGGCCCGGCTCCGCCGATCCGGAGGCGGCCCGCCGGAGAGCGGAGCGCCGCGCCGAGCGGATCACGGCGGGAGCGACGGAGCTGGAGCAGCGGTTGACCGACCTCCTGCGCTCCGGCCTGGCCACGGCCGAGCAGGCGGGCTACGGGATGTGGGAGGAGACGGCGGCCCGCATGGTCGATGCCCAGGCCCCGGGACTGGCGGCGCGCGTCAGGGAGTTGGGGTCGATCCCGTCGTCCGGCCCCGGCTGGCCGGTGCGCCTGCTGGAGGAGTGCGCGCTGCTGCACCTCCTCGACCAGGGCTGGCTGCACCGCGACGGTCTGCCGGACGCCCTGGCGGCGACGGTCCGCACCCGCATCGGCCTGCCCGCCTCACCGGACGGGCCGCCTCTGCGCGACGACTGGCTGGTCCTCGCCCAGTACGACACCGCCGACGCGAAACTGACGACCCGCCGCATCTGGCTCCACGGCACGACCTCCCACCACACGGCCCTCCTCCTCTCCTACGGCGCCGCCGGCCGCGTGCCCGAACTGGCCCTGCCGGTCGGTCTGGCCGTGGACGCGGAGATGTCCGCCTATCCGGGCGCCGGGCAGCGCCGGGTGTCCCTGGGCGAGCAGTTCGCCCCGCCCGCCCCCACGGGCATCCGCCCACCAGGGGTGACGACAGCCGAGGCGGCCGCCCGCTACGGCGCCGCGCTGCGCGACGACCCGTGGCTGGACTCCGTCCCGGTCACCCTGGACGACGTCATACCCGCCCCCGACGGCGACTCCTGGCAGCTGGCGGACGCCGGAGGGGACACCGCCCTCCCGATCAGCCCGTCCGCGGCCTCACGCCCCGGCCTGTGGCGCCTGGTCGCCCTGTCGGGCGGCACCCCGGTCAAGGTCTTCGGCGAGTGCGGCCACCGCGGCTTCACACCACTGACGGCATGGCCGACGGGCCGAGGGAAGGCGGTACGCCTGTGCTGACCGGCGCACTTCACCCCCGTCGGCCCCTCCGGGGCACCCGGGCCCGCCCACTCGAAAGAGCTCACCCGCTCAAGAGGACTCACCGGTACAAGAGGGCTCACCCACTCCAGAGGGCTCCCTGGCAGGGCTCACCCACTCGACAGAGCTCACTCACCCCTGGCGACACACCCCACCCAGAACACCCGAGGGACGCCACCCCCACAGGACGGAAGGGAAACCCATGAACGGCACCTCGGCTGCCGCCGCCCCGCCGCCCGCCTACGAGGACCTGGTCACCGCCGCCCTCCTCGGCACCGACCGGCGTACGCCCGCGGGCGTGACCCCCGGCCGGGACGCACCCGCGGCCCTGCTCGACGCGGCGGCCGCCGAAACCGTACGGCGCCGGGCCGGCCTGCGTCCCGGGCGGGCCGCGCCCCGGCCGGAGCCGGCGCCCGAGGACCCGCGCCCGGAGCTGCCCGCCGCCGCGGCCCGCAGACTCGCCCTGCTGCTGGCCGACCGCCCCGGCACCGGCGGAGGCGGCCGCAGGGGCACCGCACCGGATCTCATGGAACTGCTGCCCCAGTGGCTGGCGACGGCGAACGCCCGCGGCTTCGCCGCCCCCGCCGAGACCCTCCCCGCGCTGCTCGACGCGGCCCGGGGCCGGACGGACCTGCGCCCGGCGGCCCTACAGTTCGCGGGTCCCCGCGCCTTGTGGCTGGCCCGGCTCAACCCGGACTGGCGCTTCGCCCTGCGCTCGACCCCGGGCTCGGGCGCGTCGCTGCCGGGCCCGGAGGAGACCGACCGGATCGACCTGCTCTGGCAGGAGGGCCTGTTCGCCGAGCGGGTGGCGCTCCTGGCGGTGATACGCGCCCGTGAGCCGGACGCCGCCCGTGAGTTGCTCGCCGCCACCTGGTCGACGGAGCGGGCCGAGGACCGGCTGATGTTCCTCGACTCGCTGCGCACCGGACTCGGGCCCCGGGACGAGCCGTTCCTGGAGGAGGCCCTGGCCGACCGCAGCCGCAACGTCCGGGCCACGGCCGCCGAATTGTTGTCGGCGCTGCCCGGCTCGGCGCTCGCCGCGCGGATGGCGGTGCGGGCCGGCGCGTGCGTGGCCGTCGACCACACGCGGACCACGCCGACGCTCGTCGTCGAGGCGCCGCACGAGTGCGACGCGGGCATGGAGCGCGACGGCGTCGTGCCCAAGGCGCCCTCCGGCCGCGGCGAGCGGTCCTGGTGGTTCGGCCAGCTGGTGGAGGCGGCCCCACTTGCCTCCTGGCCGGCACGGCTGGGCGGCCGTACGCCGGCGGAGATCGTCGCCCTGCCGGTGGCCGACGACTGGCAGAGCGAACTGCACGCGGCCTGGTGCCGGGCCGCCGTACGGCAGCGGGACGCCGACTGGTCGCGGGCGCTGCTGGGGGTGCCGTCCGCGCCCGAGGCGGGCGGACCGGGCGCGGTCTCCCTCGCCGAGCGGGCCAAGCTGCTCGGCACCCTGCCGACGGACGAGCGTGCCGAGTGGGTGGCCGGGTTCATCGCGGCGCACGGCCTGTCCGAGGCGTTCCAACTGCTCGGGGTCTGCGCCGTGCCGTGGGCCGCCCCGCTCGGCAGAGCAGTGGTGGACGCGCTCAACATCGCCCGTGACGCGGGGAGTTACCCGTGGAGCTTCAGCGGGGTGATGGGCCTGGCCGAACGCTGTCTCGACCCGGCCGAGGCAGGGCGCCTCGACGGCCTGCTGGCGGTACCGGACGAACCGGAGGACGCGTCGCCGGGGGCCGGCGGCTACTGGGCGGAGGCGTTCCAGCGGCTGGGCACGACCCTGCGCTTGCGGGCGGTGATGGCCGAGGAGTTCGGGCCTGCCCCGGTCAGCCCCGTCCACGTCGGGCCTGCCCCGATCAGCCCCGTCTAGATCGGGCCTGCGTGGGGAGGGCCCGCGTGGAGGCCTCTGTTCGCCGGACCTGCCGGCCGGCCACCGCCGATTCCCCGGTTGCGACCCTTCCGCCGCTACTAGCCCGTCGGGGCCCCAGCCCGTCGGGGATCTCAGCCCGCCCGGCTTTCGAGAAAGTAACCCGTTCGGGCTACAGGTGGCCTACGGGACGGCAGCCCCGGGAGACGGCCACCCGGACCAGCCCCGCACGACCCCAGCGCGGGCCCGGGACCAGGCCCCGCACGCCCCAGCTCTGGCCCAGAACGGCCCGCACGGTCCCGGCGCCGCCCCTGGACCAGTCCGAGCACGCCCCGGACCAGCCCAGCACCGCCCCGAGACCGCCTCAGGAGGAATGACCCCAGACCGCCCGCGCGACCCTCCGGCTACGCCTCCGCCGCCTGCCGTACGTTCGCCCGCACCCAGTCCACGATCGAAGCCGTCGTCGCCCCGGGCGTGAAGATCTCCGCGACGCCCTTCTCCTTCAGCGGCGCGATGTCCGCCTCCGGGATGATCCCGCCGCCGAAGACGAGGATGTCCGCCGCGTCCCGCTCCTTCAGGAGTTCGATGACGGCGGCGAAGAGCGTGTTGTGCGCCCCGGAGAGGATGGACAGGCCGATCGCGTCGGCGTCCTCCTGGATCGCGGTGTCGACGATCTGCTCGGGGGTCTGGTGGAGCCCGGTGTAGATGACCTCCATACCGGCGTCGCGCAGCGCCCGCGCGATCACCTTGGCCCCACGATCGTGGCCGTCGAGCCCCGGCTTGGCCACCACCACGCGGATCGGACCGGCTGCCACACCCATCACTGCCTCCATGAAGCGACTCCATCCATCCGTACCGATTCCCTGCGTACCGAGACGTACCACCAAACCGGCCGGGGGAAGTGAACGAACGTTATCGCCAGCATCGCGCAACCGGCAGTTTCGCGGTGTGGAGCGAGGGGGAAATCACATGATGGGACACGTTCACCACCGCGCGGTTCCTTCTCCTCTTTCGGGGAACTCGGGGGGAACTCGCGCAACACGGGAGCCGCAACGAGGTCGCCGCACCACCGCGCCGCAGGCCGCGCGCCGTGGCGGTGCTCCGCATCGGCGCAGTGAGCCGACCTCCTCGGCGCGACTTCCACGAGGGCACGGGGGACAGAGGCGTCCCCGGCGTGCCGACAGGAGGTCGGCCATGCAGGTCACGCGGATGGTGCAGCCCCTTCTTCCGTTCTGCCAGCGCCTCCTGCCGTGCAAGCTGGCGGGGATTTCCGTGGCCCTTCTGAAGGCGACCGCCCTCGACATCGCGATCCTCGCCGCCCATCTGCTCCTCTACCCCTCCGGCATGGCACAGGAGCGCCGCTCCCCGGCCGCGCCCGCACTGGCCGCCGGTGACCTCGGGGAGGATCCGACCCGGCTGCCGACCCGGGCCCAGCCCCCCGTCGTCCTGCTGCACGGATTCATCGACAACCGCTCCGTCTTCCTCCTGTTGCGCCGCAGTCTCGCCCAACACGGCAGGCACCGAGTGGAGTCGCTCAACTACTCACCGCTCACATGTGACATCCGCATCGCGGCCGAGCTGTTCGGCCGGCACATCGAGGAGATCTGCGAGCGCACCGGCAGCAGCCGGATCGACGTCGTGGGACACAGCCTCGGCGGGCTGATCGCCCGTTACTACGTGCAGCGACTCGGCGGCGACGCGCGGGTGCGGACGCTGGTCACGCTCGGCACCCCGCACGCGGGCACCCGAGTGGCCCCCTTGGCGAACGCGCACCCGATCGTGCGCCAGATGCGCCCCGGTTCCGAGGTCATCGCGGAGCTGTCCCAGCCCGCCCCCGGCTGCCGTACGCGCTTCGTCAGCTTCTGGAGCGACCTCGACCACCTGATGGACCCGATGGAATCGGCGCGTATCGACCACCCGGACCTGGTGACGGAGAACGTGCAGGTGAGCGGCATCGGTCACCTCGCCCTGCCCGTACACCCGGCCGTCGCGACCGGCATACGGCAGGCCCTGGACGCTGACGAAACGGGATCCGACACGGCCCCCGCGCCTGCCGCGCACACCGACGGCCTCACGGTGGCCTGACGACGATCAGGCCGCCGTAGCGGCCCCCGACGATCGTCCGGCAGCCGCTCGACAACCTTCCAGACTCGAACACTCTTCGAACATAGGGCCAAACTCGCGTCCGCCCTCCCCCGAAACAAGGCCGATTGCCCCTTTCCCGCGGGCACGAAACCTGCGGAAGATTGTCGTGCCCGCGTACCGCCGGGTACAGTCGCCGCACTGCTCTGGCAGCCCCTGTTGTCGAGGCGAGAGAGAAGTTGGTGAACGATCGTCACCCGTCGGGGACTTTGACCACCCCGGCCCCGGCTTCCGACGCCGACTCCGCGCACTACGCGTCCTACGGTTCCCAGGAAGCCCAGTACGGCGACTCCACCGGCTACGGCGCCTATGACACCGGCGCACACACCACCGGCCACTTCGCGGCCGACCCCCTCTTCGGCGACCTCCCGGCCGACGGCACCTCCACGGGTGCGTACGACGGCGGGCAGTGGTCCACGGGCAGCCACCAGACCCTGCACTACGACCCGTACGCGGCCCAGCACCACGCCACTTACGACACGGGCGCCTACGACGCGACCACCTGGACCACGGGCGACCAGCATGTGGCGGCCATCCCGCACCAGACCGCGCCGGTCGACACCAGCGGGCAGTGGGACGCGAGCGCCTGGCTCCAGCCCGACCAGTCCGGCGGGCCCGCCGACCAGACCCAGCAGTGGGAATGGGGCACGCAGGCCTTCGACACCGGCGCCTACGACGCCACGCAGTGGAACTCCGACGGAACCACCGCGGCCAACTGCGCGGCGGATTCAGGCGATTACGAGCAGTCGGCCGAGCAGCCCTTCGACCAGCAGGCCACCGCCACCTTCGAGCAGGCCGCCTACGACGAGGCCGGGTACGAGGAACACCCCACGGACGAAGGCGAGTCGGCCACCACGGGTGAGCTGCCCGCCGTCTCCGTGCTCCCCCTCCTCGACGACCAGGAGGAAGCCTCCCCGGCCCCGGTCTCCCGCGCGGCCGCCCGCAACGCCGGCCGCTCCCGCCGCCGTACGCCCCCGAAGCGCTCCGCGCTGCTGACGGTGGCCGTGCCCTCGGCCTGTGTGATGGGCGTCGCCGGCATCGCGGCGGCCTCGGTCGGCACGCTGAGCGGCGACGACAAGGACACGTCGACGACCGCCTCGGACGCGCAGGCGGTGAAACCGTCCGCCGCCAACAACAAGCTGGACGCGCAGCTCCAGACCCTCACCGCCGAGGCCGACGCCTTCGCCGACCGCGCCAGCCGGACGCAGGAACGTATCGACCTCAAGGCTCAGCAGGAGGCCGAGAAGAAGAAGGCGGCGGCGGAAGCGGCCCGTAAGGAACGGCTGCGCCCCAAGTACGCCCTCCCGGTCGCCCGGCACGGACTGAGCGCCTACTACGGCCAGTCCGGCGTCAACTGGATGTCCCAGCACACCGGTATCGACTTCCCGGTCTCCTACGGCACCTCGGTGCTCGCCGCGACCGACGGAACCGTCCGCACGCAGTGGAACAGCGCCTACGGCAACATGATGATCGTGACGGCGAAGGACGGCACGGAGACCTGGTACTGCCACCTCTCCAGCTACCGCGTCGCCTCCGGTACGACGGTGAAGGCGGGCGACCCGATCGCCTACTCCGGTAACTCCGGCAACTCGACCGGTCCGCACCTGCACTTCGAGGTCCGGCCGGGCGGGGGCTCGTCGATCGATCCGCTGTCGTGGCTGCGCAGCCACGGGCTCGACCCGACGTAGGTCCCGGCCCTCTCGCGAGCCCCCGCTGTTCGGCGGGGGCTCACTTCGTGGGCGCGGGGCATGCCCGCGCGTCGGCCGCTACAGCTTCTCCACCGGCGCGTACCGCAGCAGCAGCCGCTTCGGCTTGGTGTCGCCGAAGTCGATTTTCGCCTCCGCGTTGGCGCCCGTGCCCTTCACCGCGACGACCGTGCCGAGCCCGAACTGGTCGTGCGTGACACGGTCGCCGACGGACAGCGCGACCACCGGCTTCTCCGCGGTCCGCCGCGTGGCGAAACCGGACGCGCCGGCCGCCGAGGAACGCGAGCGGGACGACGACAGCGAGGCCGCGATCCCGGACGCCGGACCGGAGGACACCGGCGAGGTCGCCCCCGTCCGCTTCCAGTCGACATGCGTGGCCGGGATCTCCTCGAGGAACCGGGAGGGCGGGTTGTACGACGGCTGCCCCCACGCGCTGCGCATCGCGGACCGCGTCAGGTAGAGCCGCTCCCGCGCGCGCGTGATGCCGACGTAGGCCAGGCGGCGCTCCTCCTCCAGCTCCTTGGTCTGGCCGAGGGCGCGCATGTGCGGGAAGACGCCGTCCTCCATGCCGGTCAGGAACACGACGGGGAATTCGAGGCCCTTGGCGGTGTGCAGGGTCATCAGGGTGATGACGCCCGAGCCGTCCTCGTCCTCGTCGGGGATCTGGTCGGAGTCGGCGACCAGTGCCACCTGCTCCAGGAACTCGGCCAGCGTGCCCCCGGGGGCGGCAGCTCCTGGCGTCGCCGCGCCCTCGCCGCGCTCCTGCTCGAACTCCAGGGCCACGGCGGCGAGTTCCTGGAGGTTCTCGATGCGGGTCTCGTCCTGCGGGTCGGTGGAGGCCTGCAACTCGGCGAGGTACCCGGTGCGTTCGAGCACGGCCTCCAGGACCGTCGCCGGGCCGGCGCCCGACTCGACGATCGTGCGCAGCTCCTCCATCAGCGCGTTGAACCGCTTCACGGCGTTCGTGGAGCGCGCGGCCATGCCGTACGCCTCGTCTACGCGCTTCAGCGCCTGCGGGAAGCTGATCTTCTCCCGCTGGGACAGGGCGTCGATCATCGCCTCGGCGCGGTCGCCGATGCCGCGCTTGGGCACGTTGAGGATCCGGCGCAGCGGGACGGAGTCCTCCGGGTTGGCGAGGACGCGCAGGTAGGCCAGGACGTCCCGGACCTCCTTGCGCTCGTAGAAGCGGACGCCGCCGACGACCTTGTAGGGCAGACCGACGCGGATGAAGACCTCTTCGAAGACACGGGACTGGGCGTTGGTGCGGTAGAAGACGGCGACGTCGCCGGCCTTCGCCTCGCCCGCGTCCGTGAGACGGTCTATCTCGTCGGCGACGAACTGTGCCTCGTCGTGCTCGGTGTCCGCGACGTAGCCGGTGATGCGCGCGCCCGTGCCCGCGTTGGTCCACAGGTTCTTGGGGCGGCGGGACTCGTTGCGCTCGATGACCGCGTTGGCGGCGGAGAGGATCGTCTGGGTGGAGCGGTAGTTCTGCTCCAGCAGGATCGTCGTCGCGTCCGGGTAGTCCTCCTCGAACTGGAGGATGTTGCGGATGGTCGCGCCGCGGAAGGCGTAGATCGACTGGTCGGCGTCGCCCACCACGCACAGCTCTGCGGGCGGGACGTCGTCCTCGGCGGGCGGTACGTCGACGGGGTGCTCGGAGGTCCCGACGAGCTCGCGGACGAGGGCGTACTGGGCGTGGTTGGTGTCCTGGTACTCGTCGACCAGGACGTGCCGGAAGCGGCGGCGGTAGTGCTCGGCGACGTCGGGGAAGGCGCGGAGCAGGTTGACCGTCGTCATGATCAGGTCGTCGAAGTCGAGGGCGTTCGCCTCGCGCAGTCGCGACTGGTAGAGGGCGTAGGCCTGGGCGAGGGTCTTCTCGAAGCCGTCGGTGGCCTGGGCGGCGAAGTCCTCCTCGTCGATCAGCTCGTTCTTCAGGTTGCTGATCTTGGCGCTGAAGGACTTCGGCGGGAAGCGCTTGGGGTCGAGGTCCAGGTCGCGGCAGACCAGGGCCATCAGGCGCTTGGAGTCGGCGGCGTCGTAGATCGAGAACGACGACGTGAAGCCGAGCTTCTTGCTCTCGCGGCGCAGGATGCGCACGCACGCGCTGTGAAAGGTCATCACCCACATCGCGTTCGCGCGCGGGCCGACGAGCTGCTCGACGCGCTCCTTCATCTCGCCCGCGGCCTTGTTGGTGAAGGTGATCGCGAGGATCTGGCCCGGGTGGACATGGCGCTCGGCGAGCAGGTGGGCGATGCGGTGGGTGAGCACGCGCGTCTTGCCGGAGCCGGCACCGGCGACGATGAGCAGAGGGGTGCCGGAGTGGACGACGGCGGCGCGCTGGTTGTCGTTGAGCCCCTCCAGGAGCGCGGCCGCGTCGATCGCCGGGCGCGGGGCACCGTCGCGGTAGTAGCCGTCCCGGTCCGGGGGCACGTCGAACTTCCCGCCGAACAGATCGTCCGGGATCGACTCCGGAGCGTGATCGTCCTCGGGCGGAGGCGGGGGTTCCTCCTCGTGGCCGCGCGGGGCCTGGAGGTCCGCCAGGAAGCTGTCGTCAAAGAGGCTGCTCATCGCTCTCCGAGTCTAGGGTGCCCCACCGACAACCCGCCGCCGTCCCGGAAACATCGCGGAGGCGCGACCGCACAGCGCATCGGCCCCCAGCCCGGAGGCGGGTCGGACGCCTTGCCCGGGAGGTGGTGAAGGACACAGACGCCGACGTGCGGGAGGCGCCACTTTGTCCGGACAACAGAACATGACCGACCGCCGAGAGTCGATCGGCCGCCGACGCGGCCAGCGACCGAACACCGGTGATCTCTTGCCGAGTGCGGCACCTTCATGGGGGCGCATCCCACCCACAGGAAGACGGCACCCGGGCTTCCGTCGACATGTCCGCGACGCTCCCGCGCCCCTCACACCGCACCCCTGCCGCCCCCGGCGTCACCACCGCTCGCGCCCGTGAAGCACGGGAAGCCGGCGCCGGAAGCGGGCGGACGTCTCCACAGTGGAGGAAATGCGGATCAGTCGCCCCATATCCCCCCGGGGTGATCACCAGGAGCCAAGCCTTGACCGAAGGTCACGAAAATGTATCGGGCATATCACCCATCAACCTTCACAGGGACCACACGAGTTGGCTACCGTGCCGGACAGGCCGTACGACCCCCACCGGCGAACCTCGCCGGGCCGCGCGGCCTCCGCCGAGTCCGGCGCGCCCCCTCGCGGCAGCCGGAGCCGGGGACCCACCGAGACCTTGGGGTGAATCGGCCCGACATCCCTTCGGGGAAGCGGCCGTAGGGCAACCCTTCCGAAGCACCCGCCCGAACCCGACAGCTAACCCGGTAGGCGGACGATGGAAGGAGTCGCCTCCCTTGGCGTCGCAGCACCGCAAGCCGCGCCCCGCGGGTACGCGCGTAGCAGGCATACGCACACCCGCACTCGCCACCGCCGCTCTCACCTCGGTGGCCCTGCTCTCCCAGACGGCCGAAGCCGCCCCGTCCGCCGACGGCAAGCCGAGCCTGGAGGAGGTGGAGAAGAAGGTCGACGACCTCTACCGCCAGGCGGAGTCGGCCACCGAGAAGTACAACGCCGCCAAGGAGAAGACGACCAAGCAGCGCAAGCGCGTCGACACCCTCCTCGACGACGTCGCCCAGCGCACCCAGAAGCTCAACGAAGCACGGGAGCAGCTGGGTTCCTTCGCCGCCGCCCAGTACCGCACCGGCACCTCCGCGCCCGACACGGCGACCTTCCTGCTCGCGGACTCCCCGCAGGACTACTTCGACCGGACGCAGCTGATGGGCCGGCTGACCGAGCGGCAGAAGGGGGCGGTCGACGACTACTTCACCGAGCAGTCGGAGACCATGAAGAAGCGTCAGGAGGCCTCGCAGAGCCTCGCGACGCTCACCGACTCGCAGAACGACCTCAAGACCGCCAAGGCCACCGTCCAGAAGAAGCTCAGCACCGCGCGTGCGCTGCTGTCGCAGCTGACGGCGGAGGAGAAGGCGCGGCTCGCCGCGATCGAGCGGCAGAAGCAGCAGGAGGCCGCCCGCAAGGCCGCGGAACTCGCGGAGCAGCAGGCGGCCGAGGCCGCGGCCGCGCGGCAGGAGAGCGACAGCTCCTCGAACACGAGCGGCTCGACGTCGTCCTCGTCGTCGTCCTCCTCGTCCTCGGACGCCTCGTACGCCACCAAGGCCGAGAAGGCGCTCGCCTTCGCCCGCGCCCAGATCGGCAAGCCGTACGTCTGGGGCGCCACGGGCCCTGAGTCCTACGACTGCTCCGGCCTCACCCAGGCCGCCTGGAAGGCCGCCGGCGTCACCCTCCCGCGCACCACCTACGACCAGGTCGACGCGGGCACCACCGTCTCCCTCGCCAACGCCCTGCCGGGCGACCTGATCTTCTTCTACGACGACGTCACCCACGTCGGCATCTACATCGGCAACGGCATGATGATCCACGCGCCGAAGCCGGGGGCGTACGTGCGGGAGGAGTCGGTGTACTACGACGGCGAGTCGTCGATCCACAGCGTGGTCCGGCCGGCCTGACGGACCGGGCCCGCCCCCACCGGGAGCCTGACCCTTCCTGCGCCCGCGCGTAATTTCCCCGCCCCGCGCGCGTGCCCCCGCGCAAGCCGCCCCGTGCTCCATAGCATCAGCGGCATGCCCTGGTCCTCCCTTCTGCGCACCTGGTGGGTGCGGCATCCGTCGGCGGCCGGGGCCGCTGTGATGGCGACCGGCATCCTGTCGATCGCTCTGCACCTGGCGGGGTACGAGGAACTGTCCCGGATCGCGCTCGCGGCGACGGTCGCCGCGTGGGTGGCACTGGCGGCGGACTTCGTCGTACGGCTGCTGTGGATGCGTGAACGGTGGCGGGCCGAGGCCGGTACGCCGGCGGCGCTCACGGCCGTCGCGGCGACCGCCGTGCTCGGCGTGCGGATCTCCGTGCTCGGCCCGCAGCCGCTCGCCGCGGCGCTGCTGGCGCTGGCGGCGGTGCTGTGGCCCCTGCTGCTGACGGACGTCGTACGGCATTGGACGCGGCGTATGTCCGGGACGGTGTTCCTGTGTTGTGTGGCCACACAGGCACTCGCTGTGCTGGGCGCGACGCTCGCGCGGGCCGAGGGGGAGGCCTGGCTCGCGCGCGCCGCGCTCGTGCTCTTCTGGTTCGGCCTGGTGCTCTACTGCCTCGCACTGGTCCGTTTCGATGTGCGGCAGGTGGCCGAGGGCGCCGGTGACCACTGGGTGGCGGGCGGCGCGCTCGCCATCTCGGCGCTGGCGGCCGCGAGGCTCCTCGCGGCGGAGGGCGGCGGCCTCTACCTGTGGAACCAGGACAACTACGGCGTTCTGCACACGATGACCGTCGCGCTGCTGGCCCTCACCCTCGGCTGCTACGCCGTCCTGCTCTTCGCCGAGGTGCTGTGGCCGCGCCCGCGCTACGACGTGCGCCGCTGGGCGACGGTGTTCCCGATGGGCATGGCGGCGGCGGCCACCCTGTCCGTCGGGGCCGCCGTCGACGTCCCGTGGCTGGACGGCCCCGGGGAGGTGCTGCTGTGGATGGCGGTGGCGGCATGGCTGGCCGTCGCCGCGGGGGCGGTCCTGGCCGCCCGCGCGTCCGTCAGGTCCAGAGCACCGCGATGAAGATGTTGGCCACGGTCAACAGGCCGACCAGGCCGAACAGGGGCTTCTCCACCCTTTCGTCGTCCCGCTTCACGTAGACGAGGCCGAGGATCACGATCAGCAGGGCCAGCTTCACGCCGATCTTGATGTTGTCGACCGGCTGGTCGTCCGCCTGGTTGAGGCCGACCAGGATCACACCGGTGACCAGCATCGTCGCCGCGCCGTGCAGCATCGCGGGAACGAAGCGGGCCGTGCCCTGGCCCATCGCCTTCATCTGCGTGAAGAAGCCACCCAGGAGCGCGCCGATGCCGATGATGTGCAGGCCGACGAAGAAATGGATGAGTACGTCCATGGAGCCGGATGCTAATCAGCCGCTCCGCCGCCGCCCGACACCGCCCCTCCCCCGGCGGCGCCCCCTGCATATATGCGCGCCATAGCACCCCGCCGCCCGGATGTGACCCGAAGACGCCGTATCGGTCAACGCTCCGCACGAAGTCGACGCCTCCGGACCGGATCGTCGACCACGTCCGGTCAGAGGGCAGTCCGCACGCATCACTTCCGCACATCCCGTTACCGACCCGACACCGCGGGGCCTAGCGTCCTCCCCCAGGTGACCGGCTCCCACCGCCGCCCGGGCCAGGGGCGGCAGTCGGCCACCACCGCCGAGAAGGTCCGGCGGCGCCCCGCTCCCCCGTGCGGGCCGCCGCCGGACCCGTCAGCCGCACCCCGCGGCCGTACGACCGTCCGCTCCCCCGGCGGGCACGGGCCCCGCCCGGACCCCCTGATGGCCGTACCGACGAGGCGGTCGTACGAAAGGACGTGCAGTCCCACGTGGCAGCACATCGCAAGCCCGGCCGACGCTCGCTCGGCGGCCATACCGTCCGCACGGCGGCCACCATCGCCCTCGCCGGCGCGGCGGGCGCGACGGGCTTCGACGGAACCGGACACGCCGAGCCCAAGCCCACACCGGCGCAGGTGAAGGCCAAGGTCGACAAGCTGTACCAGGAGGCGGAGGCCGCCACCGAGAAGTACAACGGCGCGCAGGAGAAGGCGACGGCGGCCGAGCAGCGGCTGACGGCCCTGCGGGACGAGGCCGCCCGCAAGACGGCACGACTCAACACGGCGCGGGAGTCGCTGGGTTCCATGGCGGCGGCGGAGTACCGCAGCGGCGGACTCGACCCCGCGATGCAGTTGGCGCTCTCCGACGACCCCGATGAGTACCTCGACGGCGCCGCCTTCGCCGAACGCGCCGGTGACCGCCAGTCCGCCGCCGTCTCCCGCGTCCGCAAGCAGCTGCGGGAGATCGAGCAGCTGCGCGGCGCCGCACGCGTCGAACTCACCTCCCTCGAGACGCGGCAGGCGGAGCTCAAACGGCACAGGAAGACGATCACCGGCAAGCTGGACGCGGCCCGCCGCCTGTTGTCCCAGCTGACGGCGCAGGAGCGCGCCCGGCTCGAGGCGGACGCGGGCGGAACGGCGGACACCCGGGCCTCACGTGCCTCGGCCGGCGCCCGCGACGGTCTCCCCGCCCCCGGTTCCGCGACCACCACCGCTCCCCATTCCCGTGCGGCAGCGGCCGTTTCCTACGCCTACTCCAAGCTCGGCAGCCCTTATGTGTGGGGGGCGACCGGCCCGAACGCCTTCGACTGCTCGGGGCTCGTGCTGGCCGCGTACCGCTCCGCGGGCGTCTCCCTTCCCCGCACGACCTACGCCCAGATCGACGCCGGCCGCCGTGTCGCCCGCTCCGAACTCATCCCGGGCGATCTGGTCTTCTTCTACTCCGGCATCACCCATGTGGGCCTCTACATCGGAGACGGCAAGATGATCCACGCACCGAACCCGTCGGCCCCGGTGCGCGTGGCGCCCCTCGACGAGATGCCCTACGCGGGGGCGACCCGGGTGGTGTGAGCGCGCCACGACGGGGCATCGGAGCATGGCATGGGCACGTTGACGCGGTAGGTTCGGCGCGCGCGGCAACGCCCCGCGTCGTACGTCGTCGCTTCGCCCGCCCGCCCGAAAGAGCACCGATGTCCCGCGCCACGCCGCCCTCCCTTCCTTTCCCGCCGCACATCCACGCCTGGCCGGACCGGTCGACGCTGCTGGCCGACCGCGAGCTGGCGCTGACGGAGCTGCACCGGCACAGCCTCGGAGTGCACCGGGTGCTGCTGCTGTGGCTGCTGGCACTCGCGGCGATCATCGGATGGTCGTTGCTGGTCCTGCCGGTGCAGCAGTTCGAGGAGAGGGACCCGACGGGGTTCCTCCTCGGTCCGGTCTTCGCGCTCCTCGGCCTGGCGTCGCTCTCCCCTTCCGTCATCGCCGTCGTCCTCGCGGTCCGCCGGGACCACCAGATCCGTCAACTCCTCGACGCCTGGCTGGCACTGGACAGCGCCCCCGTGTCCGACGTCCGCCTGCGCTCCCCCGGCCTCAGCCTCTTCTGGCTGCTGTCCTCCCTCGCCGTCGCCGCGACCGGCCTGTGGACGTCCTTCGGCACCGCGGCCGGCGCACAAGCGGGCCGGTCGACGTATGCCGACGTCACCCTCGACATGGGCATCGGCACGATCCTGTGGCTGACAGGTCTGATCGGCGTGGTGAAGGCGGTACGGCACTACCGGTGGGCGTTGCGGACGTTGGGACCGGTGCCGACGGCGGGCCGCCGGTGAACCACCGTCCTACCGCCACCGTGTTCGACCCCGGTGGCCCAGGAACCGCATCCGGTGCCCCGTGTCGACGACCCGCGTACGGCGTGCCGCGTTCGACTACCCGCGTTACAGCGTCCCGCGTTCGACGACCCGTGTAGGCGTTCCCCGTTCGACGAGGCGCGTTCAGCGCCCCGCGGCCGGCGTCAGACCAGCCGTCGTGCCGTCGCCCACCGCGTCAACTCGTGCCGGTTGGACAACTGGAGCTTCCGCAGGACCGCCGAGACGTGGGACTCGACCGTCTTCACCGAGATGAAGAGCTGCTTGGCGATCTCCTTGTAGGCGTAGCCACGGGCGATGAGGCGCAGGACCTCGCGCTCGCGCTGGGTGAGGCGGTCGAGGTCCTCGTCGACCGGCGGGGCGTCGGTGGAGGCGAAGGCGTCGAGGACGAACCCGGCGAGGCGAGGTGAGAAAACGGCGTCGCCCTCCTGCACGCGAAAGATGGAGTCGACGAGGTCGGTGCCGGTGATCGTCTTGGTGACGTAGCCCCGGGCCCCTCCACGGATCACCCCGATCACGTCCTCCGCCGCGTCCGACACGGACAGGGCGAGGAAACGCACCGGCTGGTCGGCGTCCGCCATCAACGCGGCGCATCGGCGCAGCACTTCGACCCCGCCCCCGCCCGGCAGGTGCACGTCGAGCAGGACGACCTCGGGCCGCGTCGCGTTGATGACGGTGACCGCCTGGTCGACGTCCGCGGCCTCGCCGACGACCTCGACGCCGGTCTCCTCGGTCCGTCCGATCTCGGCCTGCACGCCCGTGCGGAACATGCGGTGGTCGTCGACGAGCACCACGCGCACGCGGCGCCCGCCCGTGCCGCCGCCGGAGGCCTTCGCCGGCTCGGCCGGATCGGCCGCACCCGCCGTTCCGTTCCCCTCGGTCGGGTCGCTCATGACGTGTTCTCCGCCCTCTCCATCTCCAGCTCGACCTCCGTGCCACCGTCCGGCACCGCCCGCAACCGGGCCGTGCCGCCGTTGCGCTCCATGCGGCCGATGATCGATTCTCTGACGCCCATGCGGTCGGCGGGTATCGAGTCGAGGTCGAACCCGGGGCCGCGGTCCCGGACCGACACGAAGACCGTCCTTCCCTCGACTTCGGCGTAGACCTGCACCGCGCCGCCCTCGCCACCGTACTTGGCGGCGTTCACCATCGCCTCGCGCGCGGCCTGCATCTGCGCGGCGGTCCGCTCGTCGAGGGGGCAGTCGCCGACGACCACGACCTCGATGGGGACGCCGTGCTTGTCCTCGACCTCCGCGGCATTGCGCCGGACCGCGTCGGCCAGGGTGGTCGGCTCGTCGGCCTCGTCCTTGCCGGTGCCCTCCGGCTTGTACAGCCAGGTGCGCAGGTCACGCTCCTGGGCGCGGGCGAGGCGGCGCACCTCGCCGGCATTCTCCGCGTTGCGCTGGATCAGGGTGAGCGTGTGCAGCACCGAGTCGTGGACGTGGGCCGCGACCTCCGCGCGCTCCTGGGCGCGGATGCGCATCAGACGCTCCTCGGAGAGGTCCTGTGTCATGCGGACGAGATACGGTCCGGCGAGCAGCGTGATCCCGACGAGGACGGCGAGCGCGGCCTGCAGGACGGAGCCCAGATGGGCGGCGGAGCCCTGTAGGACGAAGATGCCGGAGACGCCTGCGGTGACCAGCAGGACACCGGCGCCCGCGCGCAGCAGCGTGAGCGTACGGCGTCTGCGGCCCACCTCCACCCAGCGGGCCCGGCGGGCGTTGTCCGCCTGGCGCCACACGAGGGCGACCCCCGCGCCGACGAGCACGGCGGGCAGCAGATACGCCTTGGCGCCGCTGCCCAGGTTCACGTTGCCCACGAAGACCATGGCCACGACGACCATGAGGAGCAGGGCGACGATCTGGCCCCTGTCCGGTTTACGCGCGACGAGTCGGCGCCGGCCGTCGGGCGCGGTCTCGGTGGCGACGAAGGAGGGGGGCTTCTGGCCGCCGACGCCGCCGACACCGAGCGGCACGAAGAACCAGAAGGCCGCGTAGAGCAGGGCACCGAGGCCGTCGGCCAGGAAAAGGCCGACGAAGACGAGCCGCACCCACACCACGGGCAGCCCGAGGTGCCCGGCGAGCCCTCGCGCCACACCACCCAGCCAGCGTCCGTCGCTGCTGCGGTAGAGCTTGCGCGGGGGCCGCGGTTCGACGAGTGGCGATGCTGCGGCTTCCGGCATGCCATTGATGGTCACACGGGTGCCCTGCCCGGTCATCAGGGTTTGCCCCCGAGACGCCCCTGATCTTCGACGCCTCCGCAGGTCGAACGCCTCCCGGGCCTCGGCTCAGGGCCGATATCAGGGTCCGACCAGGGTCATTCCCACTGCCGCCGGGGCGGCTCGCCCGCCACCATGGACCCATGGCAGACCACCAGCACGCCGCGGACGCCGTGCCCGACGAGGGCGCCGCGCCCGACGCGGCCGCCCCGTCCACCGGTGCCCCCGGCGCCGCAGGTGAGGAACCGCGCGCGCACGAGCGGGCGGGCGCGCACGAGCGGGCGGGCGCACGCGGAGAACAGGGTGCTCCCGACCGACCGGGCAGGACCGGAGAGGCAGACGTGACCGAGGAGACAGCGACGGCCGACACCGGCACCAGCACCAGCACCAGCACCAGCACCAGCACCGACTCGGATTTCCCCGGGGCGCCGTCCGCGTCCCCGTCAGCCGAGGACTCCGGCGTCCCCGCCGGCCCCCCGCACAGGTTCCGCCGCGACCGTGAGCACAAGATGCTCGCCGGCGTGTGCGCGGGGCTGGGGCGGCAGTGCGACATGGACCCGGTGATCTTCCGGATCACGCTCGCCGTGCTCTCCGCGACCGGCGGCATCGGCCTCATCTTCTACGGCTTCGCCTGGCTCTTCGTCCCGTACTCCGACGACGAAGAGAACGAGGTGCGCAAGCTGCTGACCGGACGGGTCGACGGACAGGCCCTGACCGCCGTGTTGTTCGCGCTCGTCGGCTGCGGGGTGTTCCTGTCGATGCTCAACAACGGCGGTGTGCTGACCTTCGCCGTCGTCCTCTCCCTTCTCCTGGCCGGCGCCGGGTACTGGTCGAGGCACCGGGACTCCTCCGACGCCGACCCGCTCGCCGCCCAGGCCGTCGCCGACGCCCCGCCGGAGGCCCAGGCACCGCCGGTCCCGGCGGCCTACCCCTCCTGGTGGCGCGACCCCATCGTCAAGGACGGCACGCACTACGGCGGCACGGGCTACCTGTGGGGCCCCAGGGATGCCCGCACCCCGGACCTCTCCTCGATCGCCGACGTGCGTCTCACCGGCCACAAGGGCGCGGGCGAGGACATACCCACCCCGTACAGCTGGTCATCCGCGCCGCGCGGCCCTCGCTGGATCGGCGGCTGGCTGTTCCTGCTCGCGGCGCTCGCGGGCGGTCTCGCCACCCGTGTCGCCTGGGACGAGCACCCGCTGGGCACCAGCCTCCAGGCCGGCCTGGCCACGGCGCTCGTCGTGCTGGGCGTGGGCATCGCCGTCAGCTCGTTCCTGGGCCGTACGGGCGCGGGGTCGGTGTTCCTGGCGATCGTCACGGCGGGCCTGCTGGCCTGTGCCGCCACGCTGCCCAAGGACATCGGCACGCACTGGGTCGAGACGACCTGGCGTCCCATGACGGTGGCTGACCTCCGGGAGGGCTACGACCTCGGCACCGGCGACGGCACCCTGGACCTCTCCCGGCTCGAGCCTGCCAAGGGGCAGACGGTGAGCACCAACGCCGAGGTGGGGTTCGGCCGACTGCGGGTGATCGTGCCGCCGGACGTGACGGTGAAGGTGAGCATCGATGTGGGCCTGGGCGACATCCAGTTGCCGGGTGAGAACCAGGAGGACGTGGACGTGCAGCCGGGCAAGCACAAGGAGGTAACCCTGTCGCCGGTGTCGGGCGGCAAGGACGCCGGGACCATCGAACTCGACCTCCAGGTCGGGGCGGGACAGGCGGAGGTGGCCCGTGCTGCGTCATGAGTTCCGCCCGGGCAGGCTCGTGGCCGGCGCCGCCTTCGCCCTCGCCGGCATCGTCTACGCGGGCGACGCGGGCGGCCTCTGGGAGACACCGTGGTTCGCCGTGATACCGATGGTGGTGGGCGGTCTCTGCCTGGCAGGGGCGACGGGAGTGCTGACCCGGTCCCTACGCAGACGGCGAGCCACCCGCCGGGGGACTCCCGCGGAGGCAGGCGCGGACACGGCGAGCTGACGAGCCGTTTCCCCTGGGTCGGCGAGGGGGTCACAAGGCCCCGCACGCCCGCCACCGGCCCCCCGGCTCCGGTCACCGGCACCGCCTGGGCTGCAACCCGGCGCCTGGCTCATGGTTCCTGGCCGCCATCGGCTCCCGGCTATCGGCCCGGCTCCCCGCTCCCCGCTATCGGCTATCGGCTATCGGCTATCGGCTATCGGCTATCGGCTATCGGCTATCGGCTATCGGCTATCGGCTATCGGCTATCGGCTATCGGCTATCGGCCCAGGCTCCAACGCCCGGGCCTGGCTCCGACCGTCACCCCGGATCGGCCCTCGGGCCGCGCTCCCAGCTCCGCCCTCAGGCCGCTACCGCCACAAGGCCTCCCCTCAGCCGCCACGGATGACCCACCGGCCACGGATCACGCACTCGCGACGGATGCTGTAGCCACGGCGGATGCCGCAATCCCCGCGGAGGCCGCGGGGGCATGCCGCGGGCGGATGCCGCGGCCGCCGTCGACCGCGGAGGCCTCGGTGTGGGGACAGAGGCCCCGGAGGCCCCGGAGCCTAGACGCCTCCCGCCCGCTGTCGCTTCCTGCTGCGCCACTTGGCGTCGAGGGAGAGGACTGAGGCGCCGGCGAGGACGAGGGGGAGCCAGGCCATGAGGTAGGCGAGGTCGTTGCCGTAGTAGTAGGGGTCCGAGGCCCAGCTCACCGTCAGCCACAGGCTGAGGGAGATCAGGGCGCCGCCGAGTGCGGCGAGGCGGGCCAGCAGGCCGAGCAGCGTGCCGATGCCGACGGCGAGTTCGCCGAGGGCCATGGCGTAGCCGAAGCCCGTGGGGCTCTTCAGGGCCAGGTCGACCAGGGCCGGGATGGCCGAGGAGTCACGTACGGCGCGCATCGTGTCCCCGATGGAGCCGGCGCCGCTCGCCTGGAGGAAGGCGCCGTCGGTGAGTTTGTCGAGGCCGGCGTAGATGAAGGTGATGCCGAGGAAGACGCGGAGTGGGAGGAGGGCGTAGCGGTTGGCGGTGTCCCGCCAGTCGCTGCCGCCATTGAGGTAGGGGGTGCGCGTGTCCGTTCGCATGCTGTGAGTCATCGCCCGTGGTCGCCTCTCGCCCGACGTGGTGGACCCCTCAACTGACCATACGTACCAGATGGGAGGTGCGCTCAATGGTTGACCGGACTGGGTGGAAGATGTCCCTGCCCGAGCTGACCTTTTTCCGTCGGCTCCCGCTGCTCCATCCGCTCCATCCGCTCCGTCTGCTCCATCTCCTCCATCTGCTCCGTCTCTTCCGCCCGCTCCTTTCACCGCGGCTGTTCCGGCCGCTCCGGTTACTCCGTCACGTCGATCGCGTACCGGTTCGTCTCCACGCCCGCCGCCGTCACCACCTGGACCTCGACCCGGCCGGGTTCGACCTCCGCGGGGACCGGGACGGTGAGCACGGCGTCGGTGGGGTTGCTGAAGCCGCCCGTGACGGGGACGAGGGGGACGTGGACGTGGACCGTGCCGATTCGGACGGCCATGCGGGAGAGCCGGTCGGCGGACTGTGCGCCGGGCGGGACGAAGCCGGCGCCGCGGATCTCGATGTCGTCGCCGGTGCGGATCGGGGCGTCCAGGTCACCGGCCTCGCGGGAGCGGACGACGGAGAGGATGACGGGGCGGCCGCCCTCCGCGTACTTGCCGGCGAGGTAGGTCGCGGCCGAGACCAGTACCACCACGGCCAGCCCCCAGGGCAGGTCGGGCAGCTGGTCGGGGCGGCGGGCGAGGCGTACGGCGGCGAAGGCCAGGGCGACGGCGCTGATCAGGACGTACTGGATGTCGGCGAAGGTGCCGCGGCCGGCGTCGTCGGTCAGCAGGTCGGCGGCCCGTGGCCGGTGTGCGCGGACCTTCTGCAGCCGCTGGGCCAGGACGCGCAGACCGACGACCCGCCGCACCAGCACGGCGATCGCGCAGACCACGGCGAGGACGGTCACCATGCCGGCGCCGCGGGCGAGGTCGAGTCCGGAGATCAGCGCGTCGCGTTCGGCGGGGCCGGAGGCGGCGGCCAGCCTGCCCACCAGGACCAGGACGGCGTACGCGACGAGCAGCACCCAGGAGGCGGCGACCGCGCGGGACGTGGACAGGCGGTTGTCCTCGCCGATGACGGGGGCCAGCGCGCCGCCGCGGGCCCGGTGGAACCAGGAGGCGGCGGTGAGCGCACAGGCGACGACCAGGGCGGCGAGCAGTCCGGCGGTGCGGGCCGTGGTCCAGCCCGCGCCGATCGCGGTGAGGGACTGCACGAGCAGCAGGAGGACGACGGCCGCCCACACCGTGGCCGCCGTACGCACCCACAGACGGGTGAGCCAGGCCTCGCCCTCGGCACGGCCGCGTTCGGCGACAAGCTCCGCCGACTGGGTCAGTTCCTCCGACACCCACTGGCGGGAGGCCGAGGCCGAATGGGCGACGGCGGCCGGCAGGCCCTGCCCGGCGGCGAACTCGTCGCGCTTGAGCAGGAACGCGGCGACCGCGCGCCGGTGCCCCTCGCGTGCCCCGTGCGGACAGTCCCCGCAGGTGCACCCGCCCTCGTGCGCGGCCGTTTCCGGCCCCTGTCTCGCTTCCTGCACCGCCACGTCCGACGCCTGCCTTCCCCACGACCTTCACGACGGGTGACCCTCGAAGAACCAGGTCGCTGTCGTGCGAACAACTCCCCTGTGATGACAGCGAATTGTGCCCTACGGCACACCCCTCGACTCCGGCAGGTCTGGTCAGCGCGGGTGATGCGGGGGCCGCCGTGTTGACCTGGCTGCGAGAATTTCCGTATGGCCGAGATCATCCAGCGTGACGGGGCCTGGGCCTTCGACGGCACGACGGTGAGGATCACGCCGGGACTCCACCGGGGGGTGCCGCTGTTCCGCCAGTCGTACGGGGAGATCGCCGTGCCTCTGGAGGCCGTCGCCGGGGTGGTGTACGAGCCCGAACGCAAGCGTGGCCGACTGCGGTTGCGGCTGCGCGAGGGGGCGGATCCGCTGTTGCAGGCGACGGGCGGGCGCCTGCCGGACACGGCCGATCCCTACCGGCTCGTCGTGGCCGTGGACGCCTGGGGGACGGCGGAGTACGTGGCCGAGGAGATCCGGCACGCGCTGCTGCTCGACCAGGTCCCGAAGGAGCCGGCCAAGGCCTATCTGCTGCCTGGCCCCCCGGTCCCGGTGTCCGTCCGTTCCTCCGACGGCACGGTCTCCTTCGACGGCACCCGGGTGCGTATCGACTGGGCCGACTCGGCGGACCGGGTGAAGCGGGCGACGGGCTCGCGCGTCATCCATGTGGGCGACCTGGTGCAGGTCGAGTGGCTGCCCAACACCGGCCACGAGGACGGTTTCCTGCGTTTCGTGACCCGCGAGACGGTGTTCGCGAGGCTGCCGCCGGAGAAGGACCCGTACGCCCTGGACCTGTGGGGCAGCGCCCGGCGTGACCTGCTGACCGCGTTGGTGGCGACCGCCGTCACCGCCCGGCTGCCGCACCCGTCCACCCGCACGGGCGACGGGCGCGACCGGTGCCCGGACGGTCACCCGGACCGGCAGGCGGACCGCTCCGCGCACGCGGCGGCAGCCGTGCCCGCACAGTCCGACCACCACGACGTGCTGCTGCGCCGGCTGAGGGAGTTGGGTGAGCTGCACCGCGACGGGGTGCTCACGGACGAGGAGTTCGCGCGGACGAAGGCAGTCGTGCTGCGGGGGTTCTGAGCGTTGCGAGCCGCCCGCCGCCGGGCGACCGGCGTCAGGACAGCAGGTCGGGCTCGCTCCGGCTGATGTCCTGCCACAGCGGCTGGTAGTTGATCCACGCGACGAGGTCGCCGCCGAGCTGCTCGCGGGTGGACACGGCCGCACGGTGGTCGATGAGCACCGGGCGGCCCGCGGCGCGGGCGGTGAGCTGGACCTGGCAGGAGCGTTCCATGGACAGGAACCACCAGGCGGCCGCGTCGACGGAGTCCCCGACGGTCAGCAGTCCGTGGTTGCGGAGCACGAGCGCCTTGTGGGTGCCGAGCGCGGTGGCGACGCGCCGGCCCTCCTCGGCGTCGACGGCGACGCCGGTGTAGGCGTCGTAGAGGGCGTGGTCCTCGTAGAAGGCGCAGCTCTCCTGGGTGATCGGGTCCAGCAGTTCGCCGAGGGCGGCGAGGGCGCGGCCGTGCACGGAGTGGCAGTGGGCGACGGCGACGACGTCGGGCCGGGCCGCGTGCACCTGGGCGTGCACGGTGAAGGCGGCCTGGTTGACGTGGTAGCGGCCCTCGACGACCTGCCCGTCCCGGTTGGCCAGCACGAGGTCGCTCACCGTGACGTGCTTGAAGGGGATGCCGAACGGATTGACCCAGAAGCAGTCGCTGTACTCGGGATCGCGCGCGGTGATGTTCCCGGAGACGCCGTCCTCGAAGCCGAGCCGTCCGAAGATCCGCACCGCGCCCGCGAGTCGTTCCTTGCGGTGCCGGCGCTCGTCCTCGACCGAATCGTGCATCGGCGGCATGGCGAACTGCAGCCGGTCGGTGGGCAGCGGGGCGGGCGGCGTGGGCCCGTGCATCGGTCCTCCAGCGCTGGGTTGCTCTACGGGGCGGAAGTTACCGTCGGTCAGGCCAAAAGGGCAGAGCCGTTATGCAAAGATGACGATTTCCGTCACCGATGGAGCATGCCATGGCCCGCCTCCGTCCCGGTGTCCGAGACACGTCCGAGGGAAATTCCGGACAACAGCTGTCGGGTATCGGCGACACACTCGCCGTATGACAGTGAACTGGGCAGCTTTCGCGGATGCCGAACCCGACCTCGCGAAGACCGTCGAGGACCGTTTCGGCGCCTTCACCCACCACGCCCTCGCGACCCTGCGCAAGGACGGCTCCCCCCGCCTGAGCGGGCTGGAGGTGCGTTTCCTGGACGGCGAGCTGTGGCTCGGCATGATGCCGGGCTCGCTCAAGGCACTCGACCTGCTCCGCGACCCCCGCTTCTCCCTCCAGGCCAACCTCGGGGAGGGCACCGGCATGGGCGGCGGCGACGTCCGCATCAGCGGGCGGGCCGTCGAGGTCGGCGACGAGGAGGCGGTGAAGTCGGGATACGTGAAAGAGGTGGAACCGCCGCAGCCGTTCCACCTCTTCCGCACCGAACTGACGGAGGTCGTGCGGACCTACGTCGAGGACGACACGTATCTGGTCGTCCAGGTCTGGAAGCCCGGAGAGCCGGTGCGGACTCTCAAGCGGACCTGACGTCGGGGAGTGCCTACTCCCACTCGATGGTGCCCGGCGGCTTCGAGGTCACGTCGAGCACCACCCGGTTGACGTCCCGCACCTCGTTGGTGATCCGCGTCGAGATCTTGGCCAGCACGTCGTACGGCAGGCGCGACCAGTCGGCCGTCATCGCGTCCTCGGAGGAGACGGGGCGCAGCACGATCGGGTGACCGTAGGTGCGGCCGTCGCCCTGGACGCCGACGCTGCGGACGTCCGCGAGCAGGACCACCGGGCACTGCCAGATGTCGCGGTCGAGGCCGGCCGCCGTCAGCTCCTCGCGAGCGATGGCGTCGGCCTCGCGGAGCAGGTCGAGCCGCTCCTTGGTGACCTCGCCGACGATCCGGATGCCGAGGCCCGGGCCCGGGAACGGCTGGCGCTGGACGATCTCCTCCGGCAGGCCGAGCTCCTGGCCGACCATGCGGACCTCGTCCTTGAACAGCTTGCGGAGGGGCTCGATGAGCTGGAACTCGAGGTCCTCGGGAAGGCCGCCGACGTTGTGGTGCGACTTGATGTTCGCGGTGCCGGTGCCGCCGCCGGACTCCACGACGTCCGGGTAGAGCGTGCCCTGGACCAGAAACTCCACCGCCGGACCCTCGTCCGCGATGATCTCGGCCTGCGCCTGCTCGAAGACGCGGATGAACTCGCGGCCGATGATCTTCCGCTTCTCCTCGGGATCGGAGACCCCCGCGAGCGCCTTGAGGAACCGCTCCTCCGCGTCCACCACCTTCAGCTGTACGCCGGTCGCGGCCACGAAGTCCTTCTCGACCTGCTCGGTCTCGCCCTTGCGCATGAGGCCGTGGTCGACGTACACGCAGGTGAGCTGGGAGCCGATGGCCTTCTGGACGAGGGCGGCGGCCACGGCGGAGTCGACGCCGCCGGACAGGCCGCAGATGGCGCGCTTGTCGCCGACCTGCTCGCGGATGGCGGCGACCTGCTCCTCGATGACGTTGCCGGTGGTCCAGTTCGGCTTCAGGCCGGCGCCGCGGTAGAGGAAGTGCTCCAGCACCTGCTGGCCGTGCGTGGAGTGCATGACCTCGGGGTGGTACTGGACGCCGTACAGCTTCTTCTCGTCGTTCTCGAAGGCGGCGACCGGCACGACGTCCGTGGACGCCGTGACGGCGAAGCCCTCGGGGGCGGCGGAGCAGGCGTCGCCGTGCGACATCCACACGGCCTGCTCGGCCGGGGTGCCCTCGAAGAGGGTGGAGGAGGAGCGGGAGACGTGCAGCTCCGTGCGGCCGTACTCACGGGCGCCGGTGTTGTCGACGGTGCCGCCGAGCGTCTGCGCCATCAGCTGGAAGCCGTAGCACATGCCGAAGACGGGGACGCCGGATTCGAAGATCTCGCGGTCGAGGCGGGGAGCACCCTCCTCGTAGACGGACGAGGGGCCGCCGGAGAGGATGATCGCCGCCGGGTTCTTGGCGAGCATCTCCGCGACCGGCATGGTGCTCGGCACGATCTCGCTGTAGACCCGGGCCTCGCGGACTCGACGGGCGATGAGCTGGGCGTACTGCGCGCCGAAGTCGACGACCAGGACGGTGTCGGTGGCGGCGGCAGCGGGAGTCGCTGATGACACGGGGGCCTTCCGGCGGTTCGGGCGAGGGTCTCTGTGCTGGCCAATTCTACCGAGGCGGGCGTCGAACCGGTCCCGTCGCCGGAGGCCGCCTCCCCCGGCTCCCGCCGCCGGCCCGGAAACGGGCCTCTTTCCCGGACGCCGGACAGGCTGGATCACCCGGACCGACGCCCGGAACCCGTCTCAGCATCCGAACCCTTTTGGGCTCCGTCCCTCCCCCGTGCATACTGGCCGCATGCTCACGCAGACGACCTTCTTCTTTACCTATGGCACCCGGCCCGCCGGCTGCCATGGTCGTGCTGCTTGAGCGAACCGCCAAGCGACTTCCCAGGCGCCCCGGGCCGACAAGGCCCGGGGCGCCTGTCGTTTTCCGGGTCCTGCCGTTCCGGGGCGCCCCTCACCACCACAGGAGCCCTCATGACCGCCCTCGACGTGACCGGCGCCCGGACCTCCGAGGCCGCCGACGTGATCACCGGCGCACGTGAGCGCATCGACGCGCTCGACGACCGGATCATCGGTCTGATCCAGGAACGGATGGCCGTGTCCGCGGTCATCCAGGAGGCCCGGATCACCTCCGGCGGCCGGCGCGTGAACCTGTCCCGTGAGATGGAGGTCCTCGGTCACTACAGCGGGGCCCTCGGCAAGCCCGGCACGGCCCTCGCGATGACGCTGCTCGAGCTCTGCCGGGGTCGCATCTGAGTTCGCTCTCCGTCTCACCCGTACGGCGCGTGACCGGCCCCGGGACGGCTTCGTTGGTCCCGGTGTCCGTTCCAGCCAGGGGCGGGCCCGGAAGAACCACGCGTGGCTCGCTGGAGCGATGAGGCGCACGGATCGTGCCGTGTGTCGTGGGACCTCGCTCCAGGGAAGTGGCCGGACGGCAGGGGACAGCAGCCCGGTCACCCAAGAGAACGGCCGGCCCCGGGGACGCCCGGGGTCGGCCGGCGGGAATGGCAAAAATGCACAAGGGCTGGGTCAAACGGTTGCGGGCGCCGCGTTCATCCAGCACGATGCGTAGAAAGCCCCAAGTCCCGCCACGGACAACCGCATTGCACCCCACTGCAACCAATTGAACCGTGGTGGGCGCTCTGTCCCGACCGACCGCCAGAGGTCCAGACCAGCCGCGCGCTCCCTGCGCGCCCCGGCGGCGACCCGGGGCGGACAAGGGCGCTCGACAAGCCAGCGGCGCAACCCCCCGGCGCCGCTCCCAGGCACCGGCGCCGCCCTGACGCCGGTGCTGACGATAAAGAAGGGCCCCGCGGATCCGTCCCGCGGGGCCCTTCGTCATGCCGGGACGCCCGACGCCCCCACACCAGGGCGCCCGACGCCGCGCCCGGAGCCGGGACGCCGACGCCCGTTACGGACGCCCGACGCGCGTTACGGACGCCCGACGCGCGTTACGGACGCCCGACGCGCGTCACGGAGCAGCACGCCCCGCAGCAGCCCCCCACGGCAAGCCCCAGCCGTGACGCACGCCACATAAAGATCCTGTGAGTGGGGGACAACCGTTCACAGACTTCGCCGGTCACACCTACCGAATCAAGGGCCACTCCCGCTCCCCCAGGCGGAAGGCCTCCCCGTACCGCGCCACGGCCACCCGGTCACGCGCATCGATCCGCCGAGGTCTTCATGAAGCTTCGCCGCGCCATGGTCACCATGGCCGCGACCGCCGTCATCGCGCCGCTCGCCCTGATGTCCGCGCCCGCCGCCTTCGCGGAGGAGACCGGCTCGCCGACCGCGAGCGCCTCCGAGTCGCAGACCGGCGATGCCTCCCCGTCCGCGTCGGACACCACCGAGGCGTCCCCGTCCGAGTCCGACACCACGTCCCCCTCGGCGTCCGAGTCGCAGGACCAGGACACCCCGGACAGCTCGCCCTCCGGCTCCGCCTCGGGGTCCGCGTCCTCCTCGCCCAGCGACGAGCCGTCGGACTTCCCCGACGACTGCCCGGTCGACGAGGACGGTGTCGACGTTGACTCCCAGCTGGACATGTCCGTGTCCGGTCTCCCCGGCAAGATCGTGGCAGGCAGCGGCTGGCACAACTTCAAGCTGACCGCCGCCAACCGCGGCGACAAGTCCCTCGGCACGGTGCACTGGCTCGCAGTCGTCGACAACGAGTCGCTGAGCGACGACGAGCGGGACTGGCTGAGCACCTACGCCAAGGTCGAGTACTACAACCCCAAGACCAAGGCCTGGGAGTCGATCGCGGACGTGATCGGCAACGGCTTCTACTTCGGCGAGACGGAACTCGGGCCCAAGCAGACCGTCGACATCAAGCTGCGCGTCGACATCACCTCGAAGGCACCGGCCGGTGACGGCTTCACCCTGGGCCTCGGCGGCTACCTCGACAGCGAGAAGAACTGCGTGCACAACTCGTACGCGCTCTACGAATTCACCGTGCTGAAGCCCGGTAGCAAGAACGACGACCCGGGCGAGGCCAAGCCGGGCAACGGTGAGGCGCCGGAGAGCGGCAAGCAGCCGCAGGGCGGCGCCGACGAGATCCCGGCCACCGGCAGCCTCGCCGAGACCGGCTCCGACTCCGCGCTCCCGATGATCGGCCTGGTCGGCGGTATCACCGTCGTGGCCGGCGCGGGTGTGGTGTTCGCGGTGCGTCGCCGCAGCACCGGCGCGCACGCGTAACACGTCAGCACCGGCTGGACCAGCGAGGGGACCTGCGCTCGGAGGGGGGCGCAGGTCCCCTCGTTCATTGCTTGGGCGGTACCGTCGGCATTCCCAGGAACGGCAGCCGCAGTGCCCCGAACGCCTCCGCCGGGACCGCCGGCGTCTTCGGCTCCACCGGGTGCAGCCGCTCGTAGGCCGTCCCCTGCGCCGGGCGCGGATCCTCCTCGCCCTTGTTCGGCCAGTAGGACATGGCGCGCTCGGCCTGGGCGGTGATCGTCAGCGAGGGGTTGACCCCCAGGTTCGCCGAGACGGCGGCGCCGTCGACGACGGAGATGCCGGGGTGGCCGTAGAGGCGGTGGTACGGGTCGATGACACCGGTCTCGCGGGAGGAACCGATCGGGCAGCCGCCGAGGAAGTGGGCGGTGAGCGGGGTGCCCATCAGCTCGCCGACATTGGAGCCGGCGAAGCCGTTGATGTCGGCGGCGATCGCGGAGGCCGCCTCCGAGGCCGCCCTGATCTGCTTGGGGTTGGGACTTCCGTGACCCTGGCGTGCCGTCAGCAGGCCTTTGCCCACGCCCGACGGTTTCAGGTACGTCGTCAGCGAGTTGTCCAGCGACTGCATCACCAGGCCGATGATGGTCCGCTCCGACCAGCGGCGGTTGGAGAGGGAACGCAGGACGAGGAGTGGGTGGCGGGCCGCGTTGGCCAGCCAGCCGGCCACCCGGGACGAGCCCTCCGCGTACGGCACCTGGAGGATCGACAGGCTGCCCATCGAGTTGGAGCCCTTGCCGTAGCGGACCGGCTCGATGTGGGTGTTCGCGTCGGGGTGGATGGAGGACGTGATGGCGACTCCGCGCGTGAAGTCGACCTTCTCGTGACCCGTCACCTTGCGGTAGCGGCGGTCGTCGGTCTGGGCACCGACCAGCGCCTCGGAGTTGGTGCGGGTCAGTTCGCCCAGGCGGTCGGAGAGGTGCGGCAGCCGGCCGGTCGCCTTCATCCGGTGCAGCAGCGTCTGGGTGCCGTAGGTGCCGGCGGCGAGGACGACCCTGCGGGCCGTGAACGTCCGTCCCCCGCCCTTGCGGCGCCGGTCGGTGGGGAGGGTGGCCACCGCGTACCCGCCGCGCGAGTCGTCCGTGACCGACACGACCGTCGTCAGGGGGTGCACGACCGCCCCCGCCTTCTCGGCGAGGTGGAGGTAGTTCTCGTTCAGGGTGTTCTTCGCGCCGTGGCGGCAGCCGGTCATGCACTCGCCGCACTCGCTGCAGGCCCGGCGGGAGGGGCCCGCGCCGCCGAAGTAGGGGTCCGGCACCTCCTCGCCGGGCCGCGCCCTCGCCGAACCGTCGGCGTCCTGTCCGTCGCCGAAGAACACGCCGACCGGCGCCATGTGGAAGGTGTCCCCGACGCCCATCCGCTCGGCCGCCGCCTTCAGGTGCACGTCGGAAGGGGTCGTCGTCGGGTTGAGCCGTACGCCGAGCATGCGGCGCGCCTGGTCGTAGTACGGCCGCAACTCCTCCTGCCAGTCGGTGATGTCACGCCACTGCGGATCCTCGAAGAAGGCCTTCGGCGGTACGTAGAGGGTGTTGGCGTAGTTGAGGGAGCCGCCGCCCACGCCCGCGCCGGCCAGGACCATGACGTTGCCCAGCAGGTGGATGCGCTGGATGCCGTACAGCCCGAGTCTGGGGGCCCAGAGGTAGTTCTTCAGGTCCCAGGAGTTCTTGGGGAGCGTGGCGCGGGTGAAGCGGCGGCCGGCTTCCAGGACGCCCACCCGGTACCCCTTCTCCGTGAGGCGCAGGGCGGTCACGGAGCCGCCGAAGCCGGAGCCGACGACGATGACGTCGTAGTCGTACCCGGTGTCGTCGTCGTACCCGTCCTCGTCCCGGGTCTGGACAGAGTTCTCCTGTGACACGTGCTCTCCTCGTTGAGAACGGGTGTGGTCTAGCGGAAGCGGAACGCCTTCATCAGCCGGAGGCTGCGGCTCATGAACTGCGCGTACTTCTCGTCGTCCATGCCCAGTGAGGGCGCCATCGGCAGCAGCCGCTGCTGGGCCACCGTCTGGGCCTCGGTGTACTTGAGGATGCCCTCGGAGCCGTGGCGGCGGCCGAGGCCGGAGTCCTTCATGCCGCCCATGGGCGACTGGACGCTGCCGTAGGCCGGGGCGTAGCCCTCGTTGACGTTGACCGTGCCGGTGCGCAGGCGGGCGGCGACCTCGCGGCCGCGGCGGCCGTCCTTCGTCCAGACCGATGCGTTCAGGCCGTACGGCGTGGAGTTGGCGAGCTCGATCGCCTCGTCGTCGGTCGTGAAGCGGTAGATCGAGACGACCGGGCCGAAGGTCTCCTCGGTGCAGACGGACATCGGCTCCGTCACGCCGTCGAGGATCGTCGGCTCGTAGAAGTACGGGCCGATGTCGGGGCGGGCGACCCCGCCGGCCACCACCTTGGCGCCCTTCGCCACGGCCTCCTCCACATGCCGGCGCACCGTCTCCAGCTGGCGTTCGCCGACGAGGGAGCCCATGTCGGCGCCGTAGGCGAGGGAGGTGCCGAGGCGCATGGCCCTGGTGCGGGCGGCGAAGCGCTCCAGGAAGGCGTCCGCGACGGACTCGTGGACGTACAGGCGCTCGATGGAGATGCAGAGCTGGCCCGCGGAGGAGAAGCAGGCGCGCACGGCGCCGGCCGCGGCCTTCTCCACGTCCGCGTCCTGGAGGACCAGCATGGCGTTCTTGCCGCCGAGTTCGAGGGAGACGCCGACCAGGCGGGCGGCGGCGCCCTGGGCGACCTCGCGGCCGGTGCGGGTGGAGCCCGTGAAGGAGACGTAGTCGGCGTGCCGGACGACCTCCGGGCCGATCACCGGGCCGTCGCCGAGGACGACCTGGAAGACCTCGGCGGGCAGGCCGGCCTCGATGAGCAGGTCACGGGCCCACAGCGCGGTGAGGCAGGTCTCGGTGTCGGGCTTCATGACGACCGCGTTGCCCGCGACGAAGGCGGGGAGCGCGTCGCCGACCGACAGTTCCAGCGGGTAGTTCCAGGGGGCGATCTGGCCGACGACACCGCGCGGGTGACGCAGCTCGGTCACCTTCGTCAGGGTCGGCACGGCGCCCGCGTGCCGCTTCGGCCTCAGGTAGGCGGGGGCCTTGCGGCCGTAGTGGCGGGCGGCGACGGCGACCGCCTGCACCTCCTCGTGGGCGTGCAGGCGCGCCTTGCCCGTCTCCAGCTGGATCAGGTCGAGGACCTCTCCCTGGCGCTCCAGCACCAGGTCGTGGAAGCGGAGCAGGACCGCGGCGCGCTCGCGCACGGGCACCTGCGCCCACACCTGCTGCGCCGCGCGGGCCGCCGCGAAGGCCTTCTCCACGTCCTCGGGGGTGGACTCGGGCAGGTCGGCCAGCTTCTCGCCGGTGAACGGCGTGTGGTTGGCGGTGCGCCCGGAGCCCACGACACCCTTGGTGAGCTGGGCGACCAGCTGGGGGGTGACCACGTCGGCGGCGGTACGCACGCCGACGGGGGCGGGGGCGAGCGGGTTGGTGCCGGCGGTGGTCCTGGTACCGGTCTTCTCCGGGGCCTGCGAGTCCGTCATGAGGCGCAGAGTATGACGTGCGGAGGCCTTTTGGTACCCGTCGGTAATAGGCATTCACCGACCGCTCACACGGCGCCAGTGGTCACTGGCAACGAACGTGCTGATCAGGGCGTTGTGCCGCGCGAGTGGCGGTGGTCTACGGCGTTTCGATCCGCAGACGGTCGCGGGCCGCCTTGAAGACCGCCGTGCCCTGTTTCTCGCTGGGCGTGCCCTTGGGCATGTCCACGCGCAGTGCGTACATGCGGCCGTCGCCGGTGAGGACGAACAGTTCCATGACCCGGGTCGGGGATTCGTCCATGTCGTACGTGGTGTCGGAGAGGGCCGCGTCGTAGCCCTGGAAGGTGGTGCGGGTGGTCTCGTTGCGCGCGTCGTGGTTGTAGCTGTTCCAGGTCTCGAACGACCGCTGCGCCTGGGCCATCGGGACGCCGGGCGCCCTGTCCCAGCGGGTGAGGCGGACCTGGACCAGGCCCGTGTCGTAGACGACGAGCCGGGGCTGGTCCTCCGCGCTGCCTTCCCGGGCGGCCTCCTTGTACTCGGCGGGGAGGGTGAGGACGGCGTCCAGGTCCTTCTCGTGGTGGACGGTCCAGGAGGGGGAGGTCGGGCTCGGTGAGGGGGAGTGCGCCGACGGGGCCGAACCGTGGGGCGCGGTCCGTTCGGTGACGGCCCCACTGTCGGCCCCCCAGAGGAAGGACGTACCGAGCCAGGCGCCACCGGCCAGGACGGCGGCGAGGAGGGTGACGGGAGCCGGCCGGCGCAGGAGGGGGCGCCGGGCTCGCGACCGCGTCCCGGCGGGCGGTTCGCTCCTCGATACGGCGTCCGCGGCAGGCTCCGCGCTCAGCCGCACCGTCCCCACGTCCTCCCCGAACTCTCGCAGACGGCCCGTGTCCTGCGGCTCCGCCGCCTCCGCCCCCTCCGCAACCACCGCCGCCTCACGCGCGCGGACGACGTCCCGGAGGTCCTCGCCGTCCCGGTCCCCGTTGCCCGTCCCGGTCCCCAATCTCCCGCCTGTGACCGCCCCGGTCGCCGTCCGGGTCTCCTTCCGGGTCGCCGTCCGGGTCTCCTTCCGGGTCGCCTTCCGGGTCTCCTTCCGGGTCCGGGTACCCGTCCCGGTCCTCGTGCCCGTGCCCGTGACCCTGCCGATCCCCGTCCGGATCCGCACACCCGGCCCTGTCCGGAGCCCCGTCCAGGTCCGTGTGCCCGTCCCGTGAGGTCGGCGTCGGGCGGCCCGTCGTCACCGCCTCCAGCGCCGCGGCGACCTCCGCCGGGCCCGGCCGCCGGTCCGGGTCCCGGATCAGGAGCCGTCGGAGGAGCGGGCCCAGGGGGCCGGCCTGCTTCGGCTCGGGCAGGTCGGCGGAGAGGATCGCGGCGAGCGTGGACTCCAGGGTCGTACGGCGGAACGGGGACCAGCCCTCGACGGCGGCGTACAGCAGGACGCCGAGGGACCACAGGTCGGAGGCGGGGCCCGCACCGCGGCCGGACATCCGTTCGGGCGCGATGAACTCCAGGGAGCCGACGAACTCCCCGGCGGCGGTGAGGGACTCCTCGCCCTGGATGTGCGCGATGCCGAAGTCGGTGAGGACGACACGGTCGCGAGGGCCGAGCAGGACGTTGGCGGGTTTGACGTCGCGGTGGACGATGCCCACGGCGTGGGCGGCGCGCAGGGCGCCGAGGACGGCGAGGCCGATGCGCGCGGCCTCGGCGGGCTCCAGGGGACCGCGCCGCAGCACCTCGTGCAGGGACTCGCCGCGGACCAGCTCCATGACGATCCAGGGAAGGCCGTCCGGTCCGGCTCCGTCCTCCTCCACGACGACGTCGTGGATGGAGACCGCGGAGGGATGGTCGACGCGGGCGGCCGCCCTGGCCTCCCGGTAGAGGCGGTGGGCGGCCTTCCGGTGTGACTCGTCCTCGGGGTCGCCGGGCAACCGGGGCTGCTTGACGGCGACCTCGCGCTCCATGAGCTCGTCACGGGCCCGCCACACGGTGCCCATGCCGCCCGAGCCGATGCGTTCGAGCAGCCGGTAACGGCCGCCTACCGTCCGGCTCTTGTCGCCTACGGGGTCCCCGCCAACGCTCATGCCCCATCACTACCACGAGCGGGCCGTCGCCCCACCGCCCCAGAGCGAACCGTTCCGCCGCCCTCAGAGCTTGTCGAGGTCCAGGTTGGCGATCGCCGTCCGGGCGACCTCGCGGCCGCGCTCCGTGAAGTCCCCCTTGCCCGGATAGGCGACGGTGAGCCGGTACATGTCCCCGGCGGAGGACTTGTAGTAGAGGATCCTCAGCTCGCGGGGGCGGGGGTTCTGGGTGTCGTCGGTGGTGTAGGAGACGGTGTTCTCGGCGGCCTTCTCGCCGTGGAAGGTCGCACTGCCGTCGGGGCGGGTCCGCGGGCTCTTCGGCATGTCGAGCCGGTAGCTGCCGTTGGACTTGAACTCGTCGTTGTCGTCGTACATCTCGGCGGCCGCGGAGTCCTTGATGTCGCCGCCCGTGTCCTCCGCCTTGCGCTCCACCGACAGCACGATCGAGAGGGCGCCGCTCGGGTCGGTGTAGCTGACCCAGTGGCCGTCGTCGGAGTCCCGGTCGGGCACTTCCTTCTGGTATCCGTCGGGCACCGCCAGCGTCGCCGTGACGTCCTTGTCGTGCACCGTCTTCCAGCCGTCCGGCAGCGGTCCCGCGAACGGGTCGGCGATCACCAGGTACGCCGTCACCGCCGCCGCGACGACCGCGGCCCCGAGCCCGACCCACGCCGAACGCCCGAACCGGAAGACCCTGCGCGGGGTTTCGGCCTGCCGGACGACCTGCGTGGGCACCGGCGCCGGCGGGATCGCCGCGCGCTCCAGCAGGGCGCGGACCTGGGCGGCCTGCGGACGGCGCGCCGGGTCCTTCTCCAGCAGGCCGTTGATGGCCTCGGCGAGCGGACCCTGGGCGGCGGCGGGCGGCGCGGGCGCGGCGTTGAGGACGGACTGGAGAGTGGCCGGGGTGTTGCTGCGGCGGAACGGTGAGACGCCCTCCGTCGCCGCGTACAGCACGACCCCCAGCGACCACAGGTCGGACGCCGGTCCCGGGCGCTGGCCCAGCACCCGCTCGGGCGCGATGTACTCGGGCGAGCCGACGAAGCCGCCGGTGTCGGTCAGGTTCGTCTCGCCCTCGATCTGCGCGATGCCGAAGTCGGTGAGGACGACCCGGTCGTGCCGGCCGAGCAGCACGTTGTCCGGTTTCACGTCCCGGTGCAGGATGCCGGCCGCGTGCGCGGCCTCCAGCGCGCCGAGCACCTCCAGGCCGATTCGGGCCGCCTCGCGCGCGCCGAGCGTGCCCTCCTGCAGCGCGCTGCCGAGGGAGCGGCCGTGCACCAGCTCCATCACGATCCACGGCTGCCCGTCGACGACGGCGACGTCGTGGACGTTGACGACGGCCGGGTGGTCCAGCCGGGCCGCGGCCCGTGCCTCGCGCCGCATCCGCTCGAAGGCGTTGGCGCGTTCACGTTCGGGAAGGTGGTCCGGCACGCGGGGTTCCTTGACGGCGACCTCACGGTCCACCGTCTCGTCCTTGGCCCGCCACACCGTGCCCATGCCGCCGTGTCCGAGCTTGGCGACGAGTCGGTAGCGGCCCGCGATGAGCCGTCCGACGCCGGGCTCCTGGGGGGCGGACGCCGTCCGGGGCGGCGCGGCGACCGGGTGCGGCTGTGCGGCTGCCGGGTGCGGCTGTGCGGCTGCCGAGTGGGGCGGCATCGCGGGCGGCCGGGGCGGCACCGCGGCGGGCTGCGGCGGCACGGCAGCCGACTGCGGCGGTGGCGACTGCGGCGGTTGCAGAACAAAACTCGTCGTGTCGTCGGCCCCGTGGCCGGCTCCCCCGTTGTGGCTCATGCGTCCATCCATATCGCGCCACGCGGACGGGTTTCCACTGACGACGGCCACCGGTCACAGACCCGTGACCCGGGCTGCCCCCAATCTCCCCTTTGCGCCGGTACGGAGGCGGTGGCCGTTCATTCCGGCACGAAGGTGTCGACGGCCACGTCGAAGTACTCCCGCGCCTCCCGCGCCTTCCCGACCGGCGCCGACACCCACACGTCGTACAGCTTCCCGCCGTCCTCCCAGCACAGGTCGTAGGTGTGCCGGGGGCCCTCCGCCGCGGTGAAGCCGTTCCAGGTGAACTCCCAGAGCGCGGCGGGGCCTCCGTCGCGCGTGGTCTCGGTGACCTTGCCGTCGCGGTAACCGGGGTTGGTCTGCGCCCCCTTGGCGGCCGCCCGCTGCAACACCCCGAGCGGGCCTCCGGGCTGGGCCCCGGTGATCCTGATGCCGAGGCGGAAGGTCTGCCCCGGCGACACGTAGAAGACCCGCTCGCCCTCCGGGACCCGGGAGAACCCCTCCGGGACGGCGAGCGCGAACCCGGCCGGGTCGTCGGCGACACGGTAGCCGGAGGGCGCACTGGGACGGTCCCGCGCCGTGGCGGAGGCGCCCACCGTGTCGCTCACCGTGGGACCGGGCCGCGGCAGCAGACCGCTCCCTTCGCCGCCCCGGTCCACCAGCAGTGCCGCCGCCGACACCCCCGCCCCGGCCATCGCGGCGACCAGGAGCGCGGCCACCAGCACGCTCCGCGTGCGCCGGTCCCGGCCGGGGGGCGCGGACGGGTCCGGGTCCGGGCCGCCGGGACTCCGGCGGGGCAGGTCGGCCCGCGTCGGGGTGTACCCGTTCCGTGCGGGCCCCCGCAGGTGCCCGTCGCGCGCCGGAGCGGCCGGCGTGCGCCCGGTCTCCAGGTAGGCACGCAGCATCCGCTCCGCCTCCGCCGCGTCCAGCCGCCGTTCCGGATCCCGCTCGAGCAGCCCCCGCACGACGGGCAGCAGTGGCGCCGCCTGTGGGGGCGTACGGATGTCGGCGAAGACGACGGCGTGCAGGATGCCGCCCAACGAGTCGCGGCGGAACGGCGACTCGCCGCTCAATGCCGTGCACAGCAGCGCGCCCAGCGACCACAGGTCGGAGGCGGGGCCGGTCCGCTCTCCCGACATGCGCTCCGGCGCGGTGTACTCGGGGGAGCCGACGAACGAACCGGTCTCGGTGAGCGTGGTCGCGCCCGCGACCTGGGCGATGCCGAAGTCGGTGAGGACGGCGCGCCCGGTGCCGGACTCGACGAGGACGTTCGCGGGTTTGATGTCCCGGTGCAGGACGCCGGCCGCGTGCGCGGCGCGCAGTGCGCCCAGCAGGTCGGCGCCGATACGGGCCGCCTCGTGCGCCTCGACGGGACCGTGTGCGGCGATCCGGTCGGCGAGCGAGCCGCCGTCAATCAACTCCATGACGATGAAGGGGCGTTCGTCCTCCTCGACGACGTCGTGCACGACGATGATGTGCGGGTGGCTCAACTGGGCGACCGCGCGGGCCTCCCGCAGCGTCCGGTCACGGCGGCCGCGGGCCTCCTCGGCGGAGAGGGAGTCGTCCGGGACCAGTTCCTTGACGGCCACCTGACGCCCGAGCAGCTGGTCGGTGGCCCGCCACACGACGCCCATGCCACCGCGCCCGAGTCGCGCCTCGAGCCGGTAGCGGCCGGCGATCACCCGGACGCCGTGCTCCCCCTCGGTCCCCATGCGCCCCATCATGCCCCACCGGATGCCTCGCCTCCGGGGCGCCGATCGGCCAAGTCACGGGTGGATCCGGGCCACCGGGGCGACCCTTCAGGAGGTGCTCCGCGGCTCCCGCCAGCTCTGCAGCACGGTCTTGAACTGCCGGGCGGTCGTGGCCCAGTCCTCGGCGGGCGACGACATGTAGATCACGTATTCGGTGCCGTCCCGGGCGATGTACGTCTCCTCGATCGCGCGGCGCGGCCCGGGGAAGTCCGTGTCCTTGGCCAGCGCGGTCCAGGTGTACTCCCACTCGGCGCCCTCGCGGTCGCGGTAGACGTTCCGCTCGAGGGTGACCCGCTGGTAGTCGACCAGCCGCTGGAGCTGCTGTTCGAGGTCGAGCTGGTGGGCGTAGGGGTCGTCGAAGTCGGGGGAGGCGTCGATGGCGATGCGGACGAAGTGCTCGCCCCCGTCGGGTGTGTAGTCGATCTGCTTCAGATCGCCGTCGTCCTGGTAGACCTGCCGCTCCCAGCCCTCGGGCAGGGAGAGTCCGAAGCCCAGCGGGTCCTCGACCGGCTTCCAGGAGTCGGGCGAGGCGCTCTCCTCCCCCGCCGCCCTGCCGGTGCCGGTCGCCGTGGGGCTCGGTGAGGAGGTGGACCCGGAGCCCTGCGACCGGAACCCGTCCCACTTCAGCAACGCCACCGCGGTACCGCCTCCGACCAGCGCGGCGACGACGACCACGAGCGCGAGCATGCGCAGCCTGCGGCGCCGGCGCGGCGGCGCGGGCGCAACCGGGTGCCGGTCCGGGCCGAGGCCGCCGGCGCCGACCGCGGTCGGGCCGGGCATGTGCTGCGACGCGGTGGCGCCCGGGCCCCCGGTGGCCGGCGTCGGCGCTTCCGGCACGTACCGGCCGCCGGCCCCGTGGCGCGTGCCGTCGCCCTGCGTGCCCTGGAGTGCTCCCGGGAGGCCATGGGCCCCGCCGCCGTGGGTGGCCCCGGTCGCGTACGGCGTCCCGCCCTGCGTGGTCCCGGACGGGTACGGCGTCCCGCCCTGCGTGGTCCCGGTCGCGTACAGCGTCCCGCCGCCCTGGGTGTGCCGGCGTGCCTCGCCGGGTCCCCCGTACTGCGTCGGCACGAACGCCTGTGCCCCGCTCGGCCGGCGGCCCTCCGCCGCCTCGGCGAGCAGGTACTCGGTCTCCGCGGTGTCGGGCCGGGTCGCCGGGTCCTTGCGCAGCAGGGCGGTGATCACGGGAGCGAGCGGGCCCGCGTACCGCGGCTCGGCGGCCTCCTCCTCGACGACGGCCTGCATGGTGCTCAGCGGCGAGGTGCGGCGGAACGGCGAGCGGCCCTCCACCGCCGTGTACAGCGTCGCGCCGAGCGCCCACAGGTCGCAGGACGGGCCGGGGTCCTGGCCGCGGACGCGCTCCGGGGCGAGGTAGTCGACGGAGCCGACGACCTCCCCGGTGCGGGTGATGGTGGTGTCGCCCTCGATCTGGGCGATGCCGAAGTCGGTGAGCAGGACGCGGCCGTCGTCGGAGAGGAGGACGTTGCCGGGCTTGACGTCACGGTGGAGGACGCCGGCCGAGTGCGCGGCACGCAGGGCGCGCAGCACCCACAGGCCGATCCGGGCGGCCTCGGCGGGCTCCACCCGCCCGTCCTCCTTGACCGCGTCGGCGAGCGAGCGGCCCTCGACCAGTTCCATCACGATCCATGGGCGGCCGTCGTGTTCGAGCACGTCGTGCACGGTGACCACGGCGGAGTGGTTGATCCGTGCGGCCGCTCGGGCCTCCGCGCGGGTGCGTGCGAGCAGTCGTTCCTGGTCGCTCTCGGAGACGTAGAGGGCAGCGGTCAGCTCCTTCACGGCGACGGCCCGGTGCAGCAGTTCGTCGTGCGCCCGCCACACGCGGCCCATGCCGCCGCTGCCGATGGTGTCGGCGAGCCGGTAGCGGCCCGCGACGAGCCGGCCCTGCATCTGATTCACGTTGCCCCGCAATGGTCTTGACAAGGGTCAGGGTAAAGACCGGTTCCCTTCCGGGGAACAAGCGGGGCCCCAAGGAGACCGCACTGTGACGGTTGTCGCTTCCGCGCCTCAGAGGGAACCGGAGAGGCCCTCGGCGCCCGGCCGGAGCTGCCGGCGAGTCGCTCAGCCGGTGTACTGGTAGGTGGCCGACGCCTGCTCGAACAGCCGCGTCACCTCGTCCCGCTCGGCCTCCGGGCCGCGCAACTGGACGACGTGGTAGCGCCCGTCGAGGAGGAGGGCGAGGTTGCGCACGAACAGCTCGCGCCCGTCGGCGCCGGTCCAGGTGAACTGCCCCTCGGCCATGGTCCGTCCGCCCACCTGGATCGTCCGCAGCCCGGAGGCGGTGGCCCAGCTGGAGTCGCGGTAGGGCTGCAGCTCGCTCTCCTTCTCCCGCTGGTAGGTCATCGGGTCGCTGCCGTACCGGGACGCGGCGTCCCGGCCGGGCACGACGATCAACTCGAAGCCGGCGTGCGAGTAGACCACCTGTCCGCGCCCGTTCTTCGGGGTGCGGTCCCAGCCGTTGGCGACGGCGACGCGGAATCCCTCGGCGTCCTCGCGCAGGGTGAAACCGTCGGGAACGTCCGCCCCCGACTGCGTCTCCGTGGCGCCGGAGCCGGAACCCGACGATCCGGAGGACGCGGTGGCACCGGAACTCGCCCCCGGCGCGCTCTCCTCGTCGGGCCGTGGCCGGCTGCTCGCCGCGGGCGCCTGACCGGCCTGGCCCGCCGCCCCGGTCCGTTCGGCTGCCGGCGCGCCGCCCGTCCCCTCCTCGGAGGCTTTGGGCATGAACAGCACCGCGTACGCGATCGCCGCGGCCAGCGCGAGCAGGATCAGCAGGAGCAGGGTGCGGCCGAGACTGCGGGGCGAACGGGTCGTCTCCCGACGATCCCGCTTGTGCCGTCCGCTGGTCGCGGGCACTCCGGCACGCCGCCGGCGCACCAGCTCGCCCTTGCGGCGCACGATCGGCAGCCGGCGCGGGTCGGTCGGGGGCGCGGCGACGACGTACGTACCCGCTTCCGGTTCCGGCGCCGACCGCACCAGCGAGCGCAGCCAGCCGCGCAGCTCCTCGAAGTCGAGGCGGTCGGTGGGGTCCTGACGCAGCAACGACTCCACGACCGGCCGCAGCGGCCCGCACTCCTCGGCGAAGGCCGGCGGCTCGGCACACACCATCTGCACGAGTTCCGCCGTCGACTCCTCCGGATACGGCGCGTGGCCCTGGACGGCCCGGAAGAGCAGCGCCCCGAGCGCCCACAGATCGGTCGCGGGCCCGATGGGCGCGGCCAGCTGCCAGTTCTCGTGCACGGGTCCGGCCTGCTCGGGCGCCCACCGCTCGGTGACGGGCCCGACGACGGCCATCCGCGCCTGCCGCGCCCGCTCGGCGGCCAGCGCGGTGGCGGGCCCTCCCCGCATCCCGGCAGCGGTCGCCGGCTCGTCCCACCGGGCACCCGACCGCGCCTCACCGCCCGCCGCGACACCCTGCGCGGGCACGGGAGCGACCGCTCCGGCGCCCTGTCCGGGTCCAAAACCGCCTGCCTGAACGCCCTGGGGCGGCACGGCGCCCCGCCCCGGTCCCGCGGGCCCGGCGGCCCCACCCGGGTCGGGCGTCCCCCGGACCCCGTAGGGGTCGGCGACCTGCCCGGGCGGCATGCCCCGCGTGCCGCCCGCCTGCTCCCGCCCGGTCCCGACGGCGTACGGCGACGCGCCACCGGGTCCTGCCGCGGTGTCGCCCTCGGCCGGGGTGCGGGCACCCGGCAGTGCCGCCCGACCGCTCTGCTGGGCCTCCTGCACCCGGGCCGCCGCCCGCGCGCCGGCCCGGTAGGCGGCGATCGCCCCGGCCCGCGCGGCACGGATGTCCCCGCCGGTCTCCACGGTCCTGCGGGCCACGGCCTCGGTGGCCCCGTTCGCCGACTCGGCCGCCGCCGGCAGCCCTCCGGCGGCCCGCGCCTCGATCGCCGCGCGCCGGGCGGCCTCGGGGTCCACCCCGGCCGCGCCGACGGGCCCGACCACCGCCCCGAGTCCGCCAGGCCCCGGCCACCCCGTGGAACCGCCGTCCCCCGGCCCCAGGGCACCGCCGAACCCACCGCGACCGGCGCCCGGACCCACCGGGGCCCCCGGCCCTCGGCTCTCCGGAGGGACGTGGCCTTCCCGGCCCTGGCTCGAGCCCCCGGGCCGCTCCCCGGTCTCGTCCACCGGCACCGGGTCGTACCCGCACAGGGCCTCTTCCGCCGCCCCGACCGCGAGCCCGGTCAGCATGACGCGGCCGTCGTCGCAGACGAGGACGGTGCGCGCGGTGATGTTCCGGTGCACCCAGCCGTGCGCGTGCAGCACCCGCAGCGCCGTGAGCACGTCGGAGGCGACCTCGGCGGCCCGGTACGGCGTCAGCGGCTGCTCGGCGAGCAGGGCGGCCAGCGGCCGTGCGGCCACCAGCTCGCTCACGATCCACAGCGAGCCGCCCTCGGCGAACACGTCGAAGACCTGGTCCAGTCGCGGGTGGTCGGGAATGCTCGCCGCGGCCTGCGCCGCCTCCACCGCCCGCCGGACGACCGGATCGGCGGGCCGGCGTGTGCTCGCGCCCGCGCGCCCCGTCGTACGCCGGGAACCGCGCTCGCGGGCGGTGAACCCCTCGGGCAGTCCCTCCGCGTCGAGCACCTCCGCCTCGACGACCTCCGGCAACGGCACCTGCCGGACCAGGACTTCCTGCCCGCTGTAGGTGTCGAAGGCCCGGGTCTCGGTGAGTTCGTACTCGTCGGAGGGCGGCAGCGGCAGGCGGTAGCGGTCGGCGAGCACCCGACCCGCATAGTCGTCCACGTTGCCTCCCCCGGCCAACCCGGTCGGTCAATTCCGTTCGCCCGGCGTCCCGTTCCGGCTTCGTTCGGCCGCATCCAGCCGCGCAGCTGGATGCGTACGGTCCGCAAGCACTCACGATACGTGCCGGAGGCAACCCGCAAAGAGGGGATGCCAGATCTCACGCACCGAACACGCGGCCTTCGAGTGCCGCACGCGCGCCCACACGAAGGCCCCGCCCCGCCCTACTTCTTCGGCGCGAACGTCTCCGTCAGCGTCGTCCAGGTGCTCACCCGCAGGTCGCTGCCCCATGCGGCGGACTTCGCGGTGTACATCAGCGCATACCCCAGTCCGTCGTTCACGACGAATCCGCGGTCGATCGTGCGGTACGCGGTCCCGCCCTCCTGGTAGGTGAACTCCCAGTCGGCCGTGTTCCAGCCTCGGTAGTTCACCTGCTCTATGCGGATCTTCTTGTACTGGGAGCGCGTCATGTAGCGCTCCTGGTTCTTCCAGTCCGCGACGGGGTCGTCCTTGGGCGTGGTGGTCCAGGCGACGAGCAGCTTCTGCCCGTCGGGCCCGGTGAACCGGTCGCCCGCCGCACCCGTGGACTGGTACTTCCACCCGCTGGGCAGGCCGATCGAGTACCCCTGCTTGCCCGTGTACGTCATCGCCGCCGTGCTGCTCTCGGTGGCGGAGGCTCCGGATCCGGCTCCGCCGTCCGCGGCGGCTCCGCCGCCCGGCGTGCCGCTGCCGGAAACGGCCGGCGACCGCGACGCCGACCCGTCCGTACGGGTTCCTCCGGCCTCGTCCTCCTTGGTGTCCGCGCCGGCGCTGCTGCTCGCGGCGGGCGTCGAACCGCCCTTCCCCGCACCGTTCGTGGTGTCGTCGCCTCCGCCGAGCGTGAGCGCCAGCACCGTACCGAGCACCGCGAGCGCCACCACCACGGCGATGATGACCAGCGTCCGCTTCGGCACCACGTCGGTCAGCGGGGCCCGGGGCACAGGCCGCGGCGGCAGATCCGGCGGCGTCATCACGGGCCACCCCGAACTCCGTCCACCGGTCCCGCCGTTCGCCCCACGATCGTCCTGGGCGCCCTGACCGCCCGGCGCGTCCTGCCCGCCGGCTCCCCGGCTGCCGTGCAGCCCGGCTGCCGGCCCGGACGCCGAGAGGGGCGCGGAGGTCGCGGTGGTCGTGGCCGTCCTGGCCGGAGCAGCGGGCGCGGCGGCCGCGGAGGCGGCGGCACCGGACGTCGCGCCGCCCTTCGCCGCCTCCCCCGGCTTCGCCGTCCCGGAGGCGGCCGTGCCGTTCCCCGTCTTGGCGCGGGCCGCGGCCGAGGTGGCCGCCCCCGCCGCGACGGCGGCCTTCCGCACGGACCGCAGGGCTCCGCGCAGCTTCTCGGCCGCCTCTCCGCCCGCCGAACCGCCCTTGTCGCCGGCGCCGTCCGGCTGCGCCGGCAGCGGCACGACCTTGGTCGCGTCCGCCGGCTCGACGTCCTTGGGGTCGGGCGCGTAGATCACCGCGTGGAGCTTCTCCCGCGCACCGGCGTCGTCGAGCCGCCGCTCGGGATCCTTGGTGAGCAGGCCGTAGATGACGTCCTTCAGCGGACCCGCGTTCTTCGGCTCCTCCAGCGGCTCGGTCATCACCGCGGTGAGCGTCGCGATCGCGGAGCCCTTGTCGTACGGGGGCGAGCCCTCGACCGCCGCGTACAGCAGGCCGCCGAGCGACCACAGGTCGGCCGCCGGTCCCGGCTTGTGCCCGCGGGCGCGTTCCGGGGAGATGTAGGAGGGGGCGCCGACGAGCATGCCGGTGGAGGTGATGGACGGGTCGCCCTCGACCTGGGCGATGCCGAAGTCGGTGAGGACGACCCGGCCGTCGTCGGCGATCAGCACGTTCGACGGCTTCACGTCACGGTGCAGGATGCCCTCTCGGTGGGCCGACCGCAGCACGTCGAGAATGGCCAGCCCGACCTCGGCCGCCCGCCTGGGTTCGAGGACGCCGTCCTCGCGGATGACCTCGGCGAGCGACTTGCCCTCGACGAGTTCCATCACGATCCACGGCCGGTCGTCCTCGTCGACCACGTCGAAGACCGTCACCGCGCTGTTGTTGCGGATCCGCGCGATGGCCTTGGCCTCGCGCAACGTCCGCGTGATCAGCCGGCGCTTCTCCTCCTCGTCGATGTTCGACGGGAACCGCAGCTCCTTGACGGCGACCGTCCGTCCGAGGGTCTCGTCCTCGGCGCGCCACACCGTACCCATGCCGCCGCGGCCGAGTACGTCTCCCAGCCGGTACCGCCCGGCGAGGAGACGTGCGCTCTTGTCCTGACGGGGTGTCCCCGCCCGCTCCGCCTCCGACATGCGTCCCCTCATGCAACCCGCCCTGACAGAGCCTCCATTGTCCCTCACCCGACAAGTGCCCAACGCCCAGGGTGCCCCTCACGGCACCACAACAACGGCGCATTTCGGCCAGAAGGTGCAGCGGACTCCGGCCAACGAACGCAACAGCCCGCTGCCAGGACCCGCTACAGCCTCCGGCCAAGGCCCGGATCAGCCTCCGGCCAGAGCTTGCAACCCCCTCCCGCCGGTGCTCGGAACGCCCTCCCGCCAGAGCTTGCAACCCCCTCCCGCCGGTGCTCGGAACGCCCTCCCGCCGGGGCTTGGGAAGCCCTCCCGCCGGCGCTTGGAACGCCCTCCCATCAGCGCTTGGCACACATTCCGGCCACGGCTCGGCAGGCCCCGCCCCTCCCGCGTCACGGGCCCCGGCGCGGCGACCGCCCCCGCGCCCTGCATGATGGGGCCCGGGCTCGGGGGACGAAGGGAGTCCGGGACGCAGGGAGGGGAGAATCCGTGACACCGCCGCTGCGGAGCCTGCTGGCGCTGCCCGTGGCGCTGGTTCTCCTCGTCCTCACCATGGCCGGTTCCCGGGCGACCCCGACACCGCCCGCGGACGGTCTCCTTCCCGTGCTCCTCACCCGGGGCAAGGCCCCCGCCGCTGCCCTGCTCGCCCGTGAGGGGACGCGTACCCGCTACGCCGAGGCGGGTCCGGGCATCACCCGCTCCGACCACTTCCGGGCCGGCAGTATCACCAAGACCTTCCTCGCCACCGTCGTCCTCCAACTGGCGTCCGAACACCGGCTGTCGCTGTCCGACCCGGTGGAGCGGCACCTGCCCGGCGTGGTGCGCGGGGCCGGGAACGACGGGCGCGCGCTGACCCTGCGTTCCCTGCTCACCCACACCAGCGGCCTGTACGACTACACACGGGACACCGAGGGCCTCGTCCCCGTCACCGCTGTCGAAGCCGTCCGTATCGCACTCACCCACCCTCCGGCCGACCGCGGCCGTTTCGCCTACTCCAACACCAACTACGTCCTGCTCGGCCAGGTCGTCGAACAGGTCACCGGCCGCTCGTACGCCTCGGAGGCCGAGCGGCGCATCATCGCTCCGCTGGGTCTGACCGGCACCTCCTTCCCCGGCTCCCGCCGCTCGCTCCCCTCCCCTCACGGCCGCGCCTACGACACGGACGGAACCGACGTCACCGCACTCGACCCGCGGACGGCCGGGGCCGCGGGCGAGTTGGTGACGACACTCGCCGACCTCGACCGCTTCTACGCGGCCCTCCTGAGCGGCGAGTTGCTCACCTCGCACCGGCTGCGCGAGATGCTCGACACCCGCACCACACACGGCGTGTACGGCATGGGCCTCTTCCCTGTGACGCTTCCCTGCGGTGTGACCGTGTGGGGACACAACGGCCGGATCGCCGGCAGCTACGTGCGCACCGCGGCCACCGTCGACGGCCGACGTGTCCTCACCTTCCGCGTGAACACGACAGCGCTGGCGGACCCCGGCCTCGAGCCGGCCCTGCTCGCCGCCGAGTTCTGCCCTCGCACCTCGTAGAACGAGCCGGTCCCGAACGAGGATCCCGCTTCACGACACTCGTTCGAGTGAAGCAGCCGCCCGCTCACGCAAGTCCCGGCACGTTCCTCCCGCAAGGTCGCCGCCGCTCACCCTCAGCGCTCCCGCAGTCCACGGCAGCACTCCGCGGGTCACGGCAACTCCCCGGGTGACTTCCCGCAGCTTCCTCGCAGGTCACGGCAGCTCCCCAGGCCAACCAACTCGGCCTTCTCGCAGGTCACCGCCACTCACGCACGGGTCACAGCGGCACGATGTCCGGCGCTCCCAGTCGTGCCGCGTCCGCCGTCAGGTCGTCGGGCTGCCGCTGCGACTCCCGTTCCGCCTCCACCCGCTTCTCGTAGTGCTGCACCTCGCGCTCGATCTGGCCCTCGTCCCAGCCGAGGACCGGCGCCATGAGTTCGGCCGCCTCCCGGGCACAGCGTGTGCCCCGGTCGAAGGTCTCGATGGAGATGCGGGTACGCCGGGTCAGCACGTCGTCCAGGTGCCGCGCCCCCTCGTGGGAGGCGGCGTAGACGATCTCGGCGCGCAGATAGTCGTCGGCCCCCTGGAGCGGCTCACCCAGCGACGAGTCCGCCTCGACGAGGTCGAGGACCTCCTCCGTCAGCGTGCCGTACCGGTTGAGCAGGTGCTCTATGCGGACCACGTGCAGGCCCGTCCGCGCGGCGACACGCGCTCGCGCGTTCCACAGCGCCCGGAAGCCCTCCGCGCCCAGCAGCGGCACGTCCTCCGTCACGCACTCGGCGACCCGCAGGTCGAGTCCGTGCACGGCCTCGTCGACGGCGTCCTTGGCCATCACCCGGTACGTCGTGTACTTCCCGCCGGCCACGACGACGAGCCCGGGCACGGGATGGGCGACGGTGTGCTCGCGGGACAGCTTGCTGGTGGCCTCGGACTCGCCCGCGAGCAGCGGCCGCAGACCGGCGTACACCCCCTCGACGTCGTCACGGGTGAGCGGCACCGCGAGGACGGAGTTCACGTGCTCCAGCAGGTAGTCGATGTCCGCGCTGGAAGCTGCCGGGTGGGCCTTGTCGAGGTCCCAGTCGGTGTCGGTGGTGCCGATGATCCAGTGCCGGCCCCAGGGGATGACGAACAGCACGGACTTCTCGGTGCGCAGGATCAGCCCGGTCGTGGAGTGGATCCGGTCCTTCGGCACGACGAGGTGGATGCCCTTGGAGGCGCGGACGTGGAACCGACCCCGCTCCCCCACCATCGCCTGGGTGTCGTCGGTCCACACGCCCGTGGCGTTGACCACCTGCTTGGCGCGGACCTCGTACTCCCCGCCCCCCTCGACGTCCTGCACACGGGCGCCCACGACCCGTTCGCCCTCGCGCAGGAAACCCGTCACGCGCGCGCGGTTGGCCGCCTTGGCCCCGTACGCCACCGCCGTACGCACCAGTGTGGCGACGAAGCGGGCGTCGTCCATCTGCGCGTCGTAGTACTGCAACGCGCCGACCAGCGCGTCCTTCTTCAAGGCCGGGGCCACCCGCAGGGCGTGACCGCGGGTCAGGTGACGGTGCCTCGGCAGGCCGCGGCCGTGCCCGCGGGCGATGGACATCGCGTCGTAGAGCGCGACGCCCGACCCGGCGTACAACCGCTCCCAGCCCTTGTGCTGGAGCGGGTACAGGAACGGGACCGGCTTGACCAGGTGCGGCGCCAGCCGCTCGAGCAGCAGTCCGCGTTCCTTCAACGCCTCGCGGACGAGGGCGAAGTCGAGCATCTCCAGATAGCGCAGGCCGCCGTGTATCAGCTTGCTGGACCGGCTGGAGGTGCCCGACGCCCAATCACGTGCCTCGACCAGGCCCGTGGACAGCCCTCGTGTGGCGGCGTCCAGGGCGGTGCCCGCGCCGACCACGCCGCCTCCGACGACCAGCACGTCCAGTTCGCGCTCGGCCATGGCCGCCAGTGACTCGGCTCGCTGTTCCGGCCCCAGTGTCCCTGTCCTCACCGATGCCTCCCGCTGTCGGTCGCGTCGGCCGCACCGCTCACGGCGAGGCCCGGTCCCTACCCCCCATGCCCAAGATTCTGACCGTCTTGCCCGACTTCAGCCACCAGTCGCCCCCAGCCTGTGGACAACTCTCGAGCAACCGGACCCGGCCTGCCGGAAAACAAGCAGGTCAACACAGCCGATCAATCCCACATCACGGTCATATTTACTCCTAGTGTGACATTGCGCTCGCTCGTCCTGTTCACCGGGCTTGCGCGCCTGTCCCGCTTCGGTTACTGGGAAGGACGGCCCACGCCATGCCCGCAGATCTCGCCGTCATCGGACTCGGCCCCCTCGGCCTGCCCCTGGCCCAGGCCGCCGTGACGGCCGGCATCCCGACGCTCGGCTACCGCACCGGACCCGAGGACGGTTCTCTCAGCCCCGCCGAGCGACGCCGGATGCTCTCGGGGGGCTTCCGGCCCGCCACCAACCCCGCCGAGCTGGGCCGCGTGCGCACCGCCGTCATCTGCGCCCCGACCCCGCGCGACGCGGACGGCGGGCTCGACCTGGGCCAGGTGGAAGCGGCTGCCCGCACCCTCGCCGGACACCTGCGCCCGCACACCACCGTGATCCTGGAGTCGCCGGTGTGCCCCGGGACGACCGAGGGATTCCTGCGCCCCCTCCTGGAGGAGACGTCCGGCCTGCGCGCGGGCCGCGACTTCCACCTCGCGTACTCCCCGAGCCGCGTCGACCCGGGCAGCCGCGACTTCACCCCCGCCAACACCCCCAAGGTCATCGGCGGCCTCACCCCCGCCTGCACGGAGTCGGCCGCCACCTTCTACGGCCGCCTCACCGACAAGGTGGTACGCGCGCGTGGCCTCCGGGAGGCCGAGACGGTGCAGCTCCTGGAGACCAACTTCCGGCACGTCAACATGGCCCTCGTCAACGAGATGGCCGTCCTCTGCCACGACCTGGGCGTCGATCTGTGGGACGTCATCCGCTGCGCCGAGACCAAACCCTTCGGCTTCCAGGCCTTCCGTCCCGGACCCGGCGTCGGCGGCCACTCCGTGCCCCTCGACCGCACCGGCCGGCCCGGCAGCCCCCTGCGCATGGTGGAGCTGGCCCAGCAGGTCAACAACCGCATGCCCCGCTACGTCGTCCAGCGCGCCGCCGCCCTCCTCAACGAGCACGGCAAGTCCGCCCGCGGCGCCCGCGTGCTGCTCCTCGGCGTCACCTACAAGGCCGACCTCGCCGACCAGCAGGAAACGCCCGCCCACGAGATCGCGATCCGCCTGATGGAACTCGGCGCCGCCGTCAGCTACCACGACCCGCACGTCCCGTCCTGGAGCGTCCTGGACCGCCCGGTCCCCCGCGCCGACTCCCTCTACGAGGCAGCCGCCGACGCCGACCTGACGATCCTCCTCCAGCAGCACCGGACGTACGACCTGCAGGGGTTGTCGGTGAAGGCACAGCTGCTGCTGGACACGCGGGGGGCCACGCCCACGGGGGCGGCGCACCGGTTGTGAAGGGGGGCGCGTGGGACGCCGGCGAATCCGGGGTTGGTGGCGTGGGCCAGGGCGCGCCGGTACCGTACGAAGCAGGTGGAGCCCACCGCAGCGGCCACTGCGGCAGGCTCCTGGATGGAGCACGGGTGTCCGCCCCTAGTGTGTTTGGGGGCGGCCGCTCACCATCCGAAAAGCCGCAAGATCCACCTCCTCCGGCACTTCACCGTCCACAGACGGAGTCGGTCCCAGCGGGTGGGCTGGCGGTGGCGTCCCATGGGCGCCCACTTCCACGACGCCGCCCCTTGGCCCGGTAGACGACACGTTGGGAATCGGGCCGGGCCCCGAGGGCGGGGTCCGGACCGTGTCCTTGGAAGGGGGCACCCCACACGACTGGGGCGCCGCTCCGGACGCTATCGCCTGCGACCCCGCTGACCAGCCCGCATTCGCCCGGAACGCGACCGTGCGCCCCCGCCCCGCTCGACACGCCCCACCCCCAGGACACACGGAAAAGGGGCCGGTCACTCACCCAAGTGAATGACCGGCCCCTTCAGGTCCAGGGGACCGCGGCCCGCCTACCGCCGGTGCACCGAGTCCGCCACCGTCACCTCGACGCGCTGGAACTCCTTCAGCTCGCTGTAGCCGGTGGTGGCCATGGCGCGGCGGAGGGCGCCGAAGAAGTTCATCGAGCCGTCCGGGTTGTGGGACGGGCCGGTGAGGACCTCCTCGATGGTGCCGACCGTGCCGAGGTCGACCTTCTTGCCGCGCGGCAGCTCCTCGTTGACCGCCTCCATGCCCCAGTGGTGGCCGCGGCCCGGCGCGTCGGTCGCGCGGGCGAGCGGGGAGCCCATCATCACCGCGTCGGCGCCGCAGGCGATCGCCTTGGGCAGGTCTCCGGACCAGCCGACACCACCGTCCGCGATCACGTGCACGTACCGGCCGCCGGACTCGTCCATGTAGTCGCGGCGGGCCGCCGCCACGTCCGCCACAGCGGTCGCCATGGGGACCTGGATGCCCAGCACGTTGCGCGTGGTGTGCGCGGCCCCGCCGCCGAAGCCGACGAGGACGCCCGCCGCACCCGTGCGCATCAGGTGCAGGGCCGCCGTGTAGGTGGCGCAGCCGCCGACGATCACCGGGACGTCGAGCTCGTAGATGAACTGCTTCAGGTTCAGCGGCTCGTGCGAGCCGGAGACGTGCTCCGCCGACACGGTCGTGCCGCGGATGACGAAGATGTCCACGCCCGCGTCCACGACGGCCTTGGAGAACTGGGCCGTGCGCTGCGGGGACAGCGCGGCCGCGGTGACCACGCCCGAGTCGCGCACCTCCTTGATGCGCCGGCCGATCAGCTCCTCCTTGATCGGGGCGGAGTAGATCTCCTGGAGGCGGCGGGTCGCCTTCTCGGCGGGCAGCTTGGCGATCTCGTCCAGCAGGGGCTGCGGGTCCTCGTACCGCGTCCACAGGCCCTCGAGGTTCAGCACGCCCAGGCCGCCCAGTTCGCCGATGCGGATCGCGGTGGCCGGGGAGACGACCGAGTCCATGGGGGCGGCCAGGAAGGGCAGCTCGAAACGGTAGGCGTCGATCTGCCAGGCGATCGAGACCTCCTTCGGGTCCCGCGTACGGCGGCTGGGGACGACGGCGATGTCGTCGAAGGCGTACGCCCGGCGGCCGCGCTTGCCGCGCCCGATCTCGATCTCAGTCACGTCTGTGGCCTTTCCCTGATGCGTTGCAGCGTCTTCCAGTATCGCCGACGGGTACGACGAGGGCGGCGCCGGAGGTTCCGGGGCCGCCCTCGTCGGTCCTCACGCGCGCGTGGGGGTCACTTCTTGGTGCTGTAGTTCGGCGCCTCGACCGTCATCTGGATGTCGTGCGGGTGGCTCTCCTTCAGGCCGGCCGAGGTGATCCGGACGAACCTGCCGTTGGCCTGGAGATCCGGAACGGTGCGGCCGCCGACGTAGAACATCGACTGGCGCAGACCGCCGACCAGCTGGTGGACCACGGAGGACAGCGGGCCGCGGTAGGGCACCTGGCCCTCGATGCCCTCGGGGATCAGCTGCTCGTCGGAGGCGACGCCCTCCTGGAAGTAGCGGTCCTTGGAGAACGACCTGCGGTCGCCGCGGGTCTGCATGGCGCCCAGGGAGCCCATGCCCCGGTACGACTTGAACTGCTTGCCGTTGATGAACAGCAGCTCGCCCGGCGACTCCTCGCAGCCGGCGAGCAGCGAGCCCAGCATCACGGTGTCGGCGCCCGCTACCAGGGCCTTGGCGATGTCGCCGGAGTACTGCAGGCCGCCGTCGCCGATGACCGGGACACCCGCCGCCTTGGCGGCCAGCGCGGCCTCGTAGATGGCGGTGACCTGCGGGACGCCGATGCCGGCGACCACACGGGTCGTGCAGATGGAGCCGGGACCGACGCCGACCTTGATGGCGTCGGCGCCCGCGTCCACGAGGGCCTGGGCGCCGTCGCGGGTGGCGACGTTGCCGCCGATGACGTCGACGCGCGTGTGGTTGGACTTGATCTTGGCGATCATGTCGCCGACCAGGCGGGAGTGGCCGTGCGCGGTGTCGACGACGATGAAGTCGACGCCCGCCTCGATCAGGGCCTGGGCGCGCTCGAAGGCGTCACCCGCCACACCGACCGCGGCGCCGACCAGGAGACGCCCCTCGGCGTCCTTCGCCGCCCGCGGGTACTTCTCTGCCTTGACGAAGTCCTTGACCGTGATCAGGCCCTTGAGGACGCCCTGGTCGTCGACGAGCGGAAGCTTCTCGATCTTGTGCTTGCGCAGCAGCTCCATGGCGTCGGTGCCGGAGATGCCCACCTTGCCGGTGACCAGCGGCATCGGCGTCATGACCTCGCGCACCCGACGCGTGCGGTCGGTCTCGAAGGCCATGTCGCGGTTGGTGACGATGCCGAGCAGCTTCTTGTCGCCGTCGGTCACGGGCACGCCGCTGATGCGGAACTTGGCGCAGATCGCGTCGGCCTCGGCGAGCGTGGCGTCCGGGTGGATGGTGATCGGGTCGGTCACCATGCCGGACTCGGAGCGCTTGACCAGGTCGACCTGGTTGGCCTGGTCCTCGATGGAGAGGTTGCGGTGCAGTACACCCACGCCGCCCTGGCGGGCCATCGCGATCGCCATGCGCGACTCGGTGACCTTGTCCATGGCGGCGGACAGGAGCGGGATGTTGACCCGCACGTTCTTGGAGACGTACGAGGCGGTGTCGATCTCGTCGGGAGCCATGTCCGACGGGCCCGGCAGCAGCAGCACGTCGTCGTAGGTCAGCCCGAGGGTCGCGAATTTGTCGGGCACTCCGTCGACGTTGGCAGTCATGACACCTTCCCCAAATGGCCTTGATCGGTGCGGATGTCCATGCTAACGGGAAGCGCGCCTCCCGAATTCCACGATTCCACGGCCCTGGATGACCGCGAGCTTCGTATGTTCGTACGGAACGGTGAGGGCGCCTGTTCAAGCAAGGCGCCCCTGGCCAGGGGACTACTGCTCGGCGAGCGCCCGCAGCCTGCTCAGCGCGCGGTGCTGGGCCACGCGGACCGCCCCGGGTGACATTCCCAACATCTGGCCCGTCTCCTCCGCCGTGAGACCCACCGCGATGCGCAGCAGGAGCAGCTCGCGCTGGTTCTCCGGCAGGTTGGCCAGCAGTTTCTTCGCCCATTCGGCGTCGCTGCTCAGCAGGGCCCGCTCCTCCGGGCCCAGCGAGTCGTCCGGCCGCTCGGGCATCTCGTCGGACGGGACCGCGGTCGAGCCCGGGTGGCGCATCGCCGCGCGCTGGAGGTCGGCGACCTTGTGGGCGGCGATGGCGAAGACGAAGGCCTCGAAGGGACGGCCCGTGTCCCGGTAGCGCGGGAGGGCGAGGAGGACGGCCACGCAGACCTCCTGCGCGAGGTCCTCCACGAAGTGACGTGCGTCGCCGGGGAGACGCGACAGCCGCGTGCGGCAGTAGCGCAGCGCGAGCGGGTGGACGTGGGCCAGCAGGTCGTGCGTGGCCTGCTCGTCCCCGTCGACGGCGCGATGCACGAGTGCGCCGATCGCCCCTTGCGGACGCGCCGCCTCGTCTTCGCGCATCGGTCCATGGTGCCTTGCGGCCGTCCGGTCCGCGGCACCACGCCCGTCGTTGTGCACTGAAGCGTTATGAGCAGGTGCGCCGGAACTCATCCCCTGCGCCCTCCCCTTCCGCTCGACCGACTCGTCCCCGAGGAACTCCACACCTCAAGGATGCGGCATCCGCGGCGAAACGAGCAGCGGGCACCTGACGGGGCCCTGGGCCGCCCCCGTCCACCGGCCGGCGGACGGATGGTCGCCGAGGGGTCTCGACCCCGTGCGACCAGGGAGCTTCACCCATGACCCGCTCCCTCCGGCCGAGATCGGCCAGGTCGGCCTGTTTCGAAAGGGCCCGCACCCGGGCCTGCCCGGGCCTGCCCGGGCCTGCCCGGGCCTGCCCGGCGGGCCGGGCGAAGGACCTGGGCGGGTGCGTCGTGTACGACACCCGGTCCATCGCATATCCGCACGCTTCACCGCCCGGGCGGGCCCGCACCGCGGTACCGCTGTGTCACCGCTCGGTGCACCGGCGTCACCGCGCTCGGATCCACCGACGTCGCCGTGTCCACGCTTGGATCACCGACGTCGCCATGTCAGGGCTCGGATCACCGACGGCACCGCTCCCGCGCTCGGTTCTCCGGCGCCGCACCGCTCCCGACAGCACTCCGCGCCCGGGACTCGCCCCGCGGACCTTGCCCCGCGGACCGGACCCGGATCGGACCGGGGAGACGGAGCGCGCCCACCGCATCGCCCCCGCCCGCCCTGCATCCGTCCGCATTCTCAGCGGAGCAGGCCCGAACGAGGGGTGGCACGGTCGCCCCGCTCGCCTCACCGATGTGGGGCGTGCCCCCGAGAGGGCCGGGCCGACAGGGGGCCGTGCCTGACGGGTCCGCGTCAGCGGACGAGCCCCCAGCGGAAGCCGAGCGCCACGGCGTGCGCCCGGTCGGAGGCGCCGAGCTTCTTGAACAGCCGGCGGGCGTGGGTCTTGACGGTGTCCTCGGAGAGGAACAGCTCGCGACCGATCTCGGCGTTGGAACGGCCGTGGCTCATGCCCTCCAGGACCTGGATCTCACGCGCCGTGAGCGTCGGCGCGGCGCCCATCTCGGCGGAGCGCAGCCGACGCGGGGCGAGCCGCCAGGTCGGGTCGGCGAGGGCCTGGGTGACGGTCGCGCGCAGTTCGGCGCGTGAGGCGTCCTTGTGCAGGTAACCGCGGGCCCCGGCGGCGACCGCGAGGGCGACGCCGTCGAGGTCCTCGGCGACGGTCAGCATGATGATGCGCGCGCCGGGGTCGGCGGACAGCAGCCGCCGGACGGTCTCGACGCCTCCCAGTCCGGGCATGCGCACATCCATCAGAATCAGGTCCGAGCGGTCGGCGCCCCAGCGGCGGAGGACTTCCTCGCCGTTGGCAGCCGTCGTCACGCGCTCGACGCCGGGCACGGTCGCGACCGCGCGGCGGAGCGCCTCTCGGGCAAGCGGGGAGTCGTCGCAGACGAGGACGGAAGTCATGGCCGCCCTCCGCAGCTGATGCGCGTCACCTTGTGCCTCCAGGCTGGTACGAATCGTCACCTGTGCGGTCGACCGTCTCGGACGCCTGCCCGAGCGTTTGTGTTTTCAACCGCCTCCGCACTCTCAACGATGGTCACTCGAAAGAGTTACGGGGCTACATGCAGTCTTCGGCACTCTACGTGAGGGGGCGGACACGGTGGAGACAGCCACACGGACCCTCAAGCTTTCATCACAACCGATGCCCCGATTAGCCCCATTTCTTCCCATTCACTGGTGTCTGAGGCTAGATTCGCAATGAGTCATATTTTCATCTCCTTAGATCGTAGTTGTACGGTCGTGGGCACCGTATCCGCTCAGCACGGCTACAAGGGGTCACGCAATGGCAGATTTCTCTCGCCTTCCCGGACCGAACGCGGACCTGTGGGACTGGCAGCTCCTGGCTGCCTGCCGCGGGGTGGACAGTTCGCTCTTCTTCCACCCGGAGGGTGAGCGCGGGGCGGCGCGGAGCGCTCGCGAGAACTCGGCCAAGGAGGTCTGCATGAGGTGCCCGGTCCGCGCGCAGTGCGCGGCGCACGCCCTGGCGGTCAGAGAGCCGTACGGCGTGTGGGGCGGGCTGACCGAGGACGAGCGCGAAGAGCTCATGGGCCGAGCGCGGCATCGCCTGGTAACGGCGTCGACCAGTGGAGACACCGCGCCGAACGCCTGAAGTAACGTTTCTGCACAACCTTGGGCACGCACGCGCGCGTGCCCTTGAGCCGTTGCGCCCCGGCCGGGCGGCGCCTTTCGAGCCTCCACCGCCGCGCCTCCGCCGCCGCACCCCACTGCTGTGCCCTACCGCCGCACCCCACCGCTGTGCCCCACAGCCGCACCCCGACCGCCGTGCCGCTACCGCGCGGCCGCCCGCCCCAGGTGCTCGAGCGTCGCCGCGACCGCCGGCACCTGGGCCAGGTCGGGCAGCGTCAGCGCGACGATCTCCCTCCGCACCGCCGGCTCCAGCGTCACCGCGCGCGCCCCACGGGGCCGTACGGACTCGATCGCGAGCTGGGGCAGGACGGCGACGCCGAGACCGGCGCCCACCAGGCCGGCGACCGCCGGGTAGTCGTCGGTCGCGAAGTCGATGCGGGGAGTGAAGCCCGCGCCCTCGCACACCTCCACGAGCTGGCCCCGGCAGCGCGGGCAGCCGGCGATCCACGACTCCCGAGCGAGCTCGCCGATGGCGAGGGACTCCGCGCGCGCGAGGCGGTGGCGTTCCGGTACGAGGGCGACCAGCCGGTCCGTCAGCAGCGGGCGCACGACCAGGTCGGCCCACTCCTCGGCGCGCGCCGCGTCCTCGTAGCGGAAAGCGAGGGCGACGTCGCAGTCGCCGGCGCGCAGCCTGTCGACGGACTCGGGCGGCTCGGCCTCCTCGAGGGAGACCCGGGTGCCGGGGTGGGCGGCGCGCAGGGCGGCCAGGGCGGTGGGGACGAGCGTGGAGCTGCCGCTCGGGAAGGAGACGAGGCGGACGCGGCCGGCGCGGAGGCCGGCGATCGCGGCGACCTCCTCCTCGGCGGCGGTGAGCCCCGCGAGGATCCCGGCCGCGTGCCGAACGAGGGCCTCGCCCGCCTGGGTCAGCCGCATCTCGCGGCCGCTGCGCACGAGCAGGGGCGTGCCGACGGACGCCTCCAGGGCCTTCATCTGCTGGCTGACCGCCGGCTGGGTGCAGCCCAGCTCGCGTCCCGCAGCCGAGAAGGAGCCGGTGGTGGCCACGGCGCGCAGCACACGGAGATGACGGGCCTCGATCACCCTTCGAGCATAAGCGATTCTTGGGTACGGCGGAGAATAATGCGTCGACACTTTGACCGTCGGCCTTTACCGTGCTGGTCATGAGGCTTCTGTCTGTGAACGTGGGCCGGGCGAAGAGCGTGCCGTACACGAGCCACCCCGAAGGGATCACCGGCATCGACAAGCGGCCGGTCGAGGGGCCGGTGCGGGTCGCGGCGCCCGGGCCGAAGGGCACGGCGGGCAGTGGTCTCGCCGGGGACGCGGTGTGCAACCTGCGGCACCACGGCGGGAACGACCAGGCGGTGTACGCCGTCGCCCGTGAGGACCTCGACGACTGGGAGCGCGAACTGGGGCGCACGCTGGCCAACGGTGCGTTCGGCGAGAACCTCACCACCATCGGCCTGGACGTCTCCGGCGCACGGATCGGCGAGCGCTGGCGGATCGGCTCGGAGGTGGTGCTGGAGGTGACGGCCGGGCGGATTCCCTGCCTCACCTTCCAGGGTCATGTGGGCGAGAAGGGCTGGGTCAGGCGTTTCACGCGGAAGGCCGCGACGGGCGCGTACCTGCGGGTGATCGTGCCGGGCGAGATCCGTGCGGGGGATGCGGTGGAGATCGTCCACCTTCCGGAGCACGAGGTGACGGCGCGGATGCAGTTCCAGGCGGTCACCACACACCGGGAGCTGCTGCCCCGGCTGCTGGCGGCGGGCGAGGCACTGCACGCGGAGACGCTGGCGCAGGCCCGCGAGTACGTGGCGGAGCAGGGGGGCTGAACCGCTTGCACGGCGGCGGCGCGCGCACGGCTCCTTCACCTTCGGGAGGCGCCGTGCAGAGAGCGGACTCCGTCAGTCCGGGTCACTACCCTTCTGCCATGACAACGGCTCTGATTACGGGTTCGACCGCGGGCATCGGTGCCGCGTTCGCGCGGCGGCTGGCGGCGGACGGGCACGACCTCGTCCTCGTCGCACGGGACACCAAGCGGCTGCGGGAGCAGGCGACCGAGTTGCACGACCGGCACGGCATCGAGGCGGAGGTGCTGACCGCCGACCTGGCCGAGGACCAGGGCATCGAGGGCGTGGCCGCCCGGCTCGGCGACCGCAAGAACCCCGTCGACCTGCTGATCAACAACGCGGGCTTCGGCAACAAGGGCCGCTACCTCGACGTGTCGATGGCCGACGAGCTGAAGATGCTCAAGGTGCACTGCGAGGCGGTGCTGCGGCTGACGTCGGCGGCGACCACGGCGATGCGGGAGCGGGAGCGCGGGGGCGTCGTCAACGTCGCCTCGGTGGCCGCCTTCGTGCCGCGCGGGACGTACGGGGCGTCCAAGGCATGGGTCGTGCAGTTCACGCAGGGGGCCGCGAAGGACCTCGCGGGCAGCGGGGTGCGGCTGATGGCGCTGTGCCCGGGGTTCGTGCGGACGGAGTTCCACGATCGGGCCGGGATGGGGACGGACAACATCCCGAAGTGGATGTGGCTGGACGCCGACAAGCTGGTGGCGGCAGCGCTGCACGATCTGGCGCGCGGGAAGACGGTCTCGGTTCCGGACCCGCGGTACAAGGCGCTGATGGGCGTCGTGAAGGTGGTGCCGAGGGGGATGCTCGGCGGGATCAGTTCCCGGACGGGGCGGAAGTACGGGCCCCAGTAGGGGCCGTGGGCGGGTGGCGTCGGCGCTCCGGTGGGAAAATGGCCGTGACATGACCGGACCCAGGGGGGCCGGAGGCGGTGCATGACATTCGTACAGCTCATCGACTGCAGGACGAGCCGGTTCGACGAGATGAACCGGTTGCTGGATTCATGGGTCGCACAGACCAAGGGGAAGCGCACCGCGACGCACGCGCTGGTCGCCAAGGACCGGTCGGACGCGTCGCACCTCATCGAGATCGTGGAGTTCCCGTCGTACGAGGAGGCGATGCGGAACTCGAACCTCCCGGAGACCGACCGGATCTTCCGGGAGATGGTGGCCCTGTGCGACGAGATGCCCACCTTCACCGACCTGGACGTCGTACGGGACGAGCAGCTCAACCGTGTGGTGGCGCGTGAGTTCTTCGAGGACCTCGGACGGGCCCCCATCGACCGGCTGTTCGAGCGGATCACGGACGACTACGTCGACCACGACCCCGCCAATCCGCAGGACACCGGGCTGCGGGCGGCGCGCGACGAGGTCCTGGGCTGGCGGCGGGCCTTCGACTTCAAGGTGCGGGTGGACGCGCAGGTCGCCGAGGACGACCTGGTCTGCACGCGCTGGACGTGGCAGGGCCGGCACAAGGGCGACTTCCTGGGAATCCCGGCGACCGGTCAGGAGGTCAGCATGACCGGCATGACCTGGCACCGGTTGCGGGGCGGCCAGATCTGCGAGGCGTGGTGGCAGTACGACCGGGCGGGGCTGATGGAGCAGTTGGGGGTACTCGGGCAGTAGCCCGCGAGGTGCAGTGAAGCGGAAGGCCCCGTCCCGCACGGGTGTGCGGGGCGGGGCCCTCTGCGTGTGGCCTACGACCGGCCGGCTCTACGACCGGCCGGCCACGAGCGACCGGCTCGGCTACGAGCGGTGCGCTCAGTGGGCGTGCCCGTGGCCGTGACCCGCGGCGGCCGGCTCCTCCTCTTCCTTCTTCTCGACGACCAGGGTCTCGGTCGTGAGGAGGAGGGAGGCGATGGAGGCGGCGTTCTCCAGGGCGGAGCGGGTGACCTTCACCGGGTCGATGACGCCGGCCTTGACCAGGTCGGTGTACTCGCCGGTGGCGGCGTTGTAGCCGTTGCCCTTCTCGAGCTCGGCGACCTTGGAGACGATGACGTAGCCCTCGAGGCCGGCGTTCTCGGCGATCCAGCGCAGCGGCTCGACGGCGGCGCGGCGGACGACGGAGACACCGGTGGCCTCGTCGCCGGTCTTGTCGAGGTTGCCCTCGAGGACCTTGACGGCGTGGACCAGCGCGGAGCCACCACCGGAGACGATGCCCTCCTCGACCGCGGCGCGGGTCGCGGAGATGGCGTCCTCCAGACGGTGCTTCTTCTCCTTCAGCTCCACCTCGGTGGCGGCGCCGACCTTGATCACGCACACGCCGCCGGCCAGCTTCGCGAGGCGCTCCTGGAGCTTCTCGCGGTCCCAGTCGGAGTCGGTGTTCTCGATCTCGGCCTTGATCTGCGCGACGCGGCCCTGGACGTCCGCGGAGTTGCCGGCGCCGTCGACGATCGTGGTGTCGTCCTTGGTGACGGTGACGCGGCGGGCGGAGCCGAGCACGTCGACGCCGACCTGGTCGAGCTTGAGGCCGACCTCCTCGGAGATGACGGTGGCGCCGGTCAGGGTCGCCATGTCCTGCAGCATCGCCTTGCGGCGGTCACCGAAGCCCGGAGCCTTGACGGCGACCGCGTTGAAGGTGCCGCGGATCTTGTTCACGACGAGGGTGGAGAGGGCCTCGCCCTCGACGTCCTCGGCGATGATCAGCAGCGGCTTGGAGGAGTTGGTCTGGATGACCTTCTCCAGCAGCGGCAGCAGGTCGGCGATGGAGGAGATCTTGCCCTGGTTGATGAGGATGTACGGGTCCTCCAGGACGGCCTCCATGCGCTCCTGGTCCGTCACGAAGTACGGCGACAGGTAGCCCTTGTCGAAGGCCATGCCCTCGGTGAAGTCCAGCTCCAGACCGAAGGTGTTGGACTCCTCGACGGTGATGACACCGTCCTTGCCGACCTTGTCCATCGCCTCGGCGATGAGCTCGCCGACCTGCTGGTCCTGGGCGGACAGCGCGGCGACGGCGGCGATGTCGGACTTCTCGTCGATCGGGCGGGCCGAGGCGAGCAGGTCGTCGGAGACGGCCTTGACCGCGGCGTCGATGCCCTTCTTCAGGGCGGCCGGGGAGGCGCCGGCGGCGACGTTCTTCAGGCCCTCGCGGACCAGGGCCTGGGCCAGGACGGTGGCGGTGGTGGTGCCGTCACCCGCGATGTCGTTGGTCTTGGTCGCCACCTCCTTCACCAGCTGGGCGCCGAGGTTCTCGTACGGGTCCTCGATCTCCACCTCGCGGGCGATCGTGACACCGTCGTTGGTGATGGTGGGGGCACCGAACTTCTTGTCGATGACGACGTTGCGGCCCTTGGGGCCGATCGTCACCTTGACCGTGTCGGCCAGCTTGTTGACGCCGCGCTCGAGGGCGCGACGGGCGTCCTCGTCGAACTTCAGGATCTTCGCCATGACAGCGGGAGCCCTCTCGGAATTCTGTGGGTGAAAAATGCACTGCGCCCCGGGCGCCCGGCTTCTTATGTGGTCGCGGGGGCCAGGGGCGCAGCGTCAAGCAACGAAATGTGCTTCCGGTATGTCCGGGTGACTTACTTCTCGATGATCGCGAGGACGTCGCGAGCCGAGAGGACGAGGTACTCCTCGCCGTTGTACTTCACCTCGGTGCCGCCGTACTTGCTGTACAGGACGACGTCGCCGACCTTGACGTCGAGCGGCAGGCGCTCGCCGTTCTCGAAGCGGCCCGGGCCCACGGCGAGGACGGCGCCCTCCTGGGGCTTCTCCTTCGCGGTGTCCGGGATGACCAGGCCAGAGGCCGTGGTCTGCTCGGCGTCGAGCGGCTGGACCACGATGCGGTCCTCGAGCGGCTTGATGGCAACCTTGGAGCTGGCGGTCGTCACGATCCGACCTCCCCCTTCGGAGATCTCACGGGGTTAACTGTCTGAGGTGGCGACCAGGTCGATCCGTCGTCGCGGGTGCCGGACCTGCCCGTCGCGTTGTTGGCACTCTCCAGTGGGGAGTGCCAGAGCCGAGACTATGACCGCGATTAGCACTCGGTCAAGCGGAGTGCCAATGCCCGCCGCGCGTCGCCGTGAATTCGGTGGCTGTGCGGGTCGTCCACCCGGCGCCGGCGCGGCCGTCGCGGGGGCTGCCGCCCGTCTCCGGAAGGCCCGGCCGGACAGCCCGCGAACGCCCGCGCTCCCGGTGACCTACAGGTAGTCCTCCAGCCGGCCCACCGTCAGACCGTGCTCCTGCACCCGCCGGAGCAGCCTCGTCGTCCGCTCCCTCAGGGTCGGTCCCAGGGACTCGTCCGGGTCGACGGCGATGATGTCGCCCGGGCGAAGGCGGTCGGTGCCGTGGGTGTAGGCGAGGTCCGTGGGGCCCATCGAGACGCGCCAGAGGACGATCGCGGTGATGCCGCAGTCGGCGGCGGCGCGCAGGGTGGTGGTGTCGTACGTGCCGTAGGGCGGGCGGAAGAAGCGGGGGCGCAGGCCGAAGCGGGACTTGAGTTTGTCCTGCTGGCCGCAGATCTCGGCGCGCTGGCCGGCGTAGGGCAGGCCCCTCAGGGCCGCGTGGTCGAGGGTGTGGTTCTGCAGGCTCGCGCCGACGGAGCGGAGCCGGGCGAAGTGGGCGTAGCCGGGGCCGACCACGCTGTCCGTGAGGAACATGCTCACGGGGAGGCGGAGTTCACGGACCATGTCGATGAACCGGGGGTCGCGTTCAGCGCCGTCGTCGTAGGTGAGGAAGACGACCCTGTCGCGGGTGGGGACGTGGTCGACGACGGGCGGGAGGTCCGCGTCCGCGGGGCTGCGGAACAGCGGTCTCGAGGGGTGGGCGGGCGCGGGGGCCAGGGGGGCCGTCAGGCCCCAGCGGCGATGGAGGTCCTCCCGTTCCGGCGGAGCCGGAGGCGGGGAAGGCCGTCGGGCGTCCGAGCCGTGCGGTCGTACCCGCTCCGGCGCCTTCTCGCCCGGTTCACCCATGTCGACGGACCGGGCGCAACCGGTCAGTGCCGTCAGCACGGTCAGCAGTGCGGTCGCCGCCGCCACGGCCACCGGCCCCCGCGTTCTCACAGGTAGTCCTCCAGGCGTGCCACCGCGTATCCCTTCTCCGTGACCTTGTTCAGGAACCGGCGGATCATGTCGGGCATCGAGCCCTTCCAGTCCTCCCGGCCGCGGAAGTGGCTCAGGACGATGTCGCCGGGGTGGAGGTCGCGGTCCCACTCGCGGTACTCCCAGCGGTCGACGAAGACCTCCTCGTTCCACAGTGGCGCGTACTTCACCCCGCAGGCCTTCGCGGCACGCAGGGTGTCGCGGTTGTAGGTGCCGAACGGCGGACGAAAGAGGGTGGGCCGCTTGCCGTAGCGCTCCTCGATCACGTCCTGCATGCCGCAGATCTCGTGCTTCTGGCGCTTGTAGGACAGGCCCGGCAGATAGGGGTGATGGAGGGTGTGGTTGTTCAGGCCCACCCCCGCGTCCTGCATCTTCTCGAAGTAGTCGTAGTTCTCCTTGACGAGGTAGTCGCTGAGGAAGGCGGTGTACGGGACGCGCAGCTCGGTCATCATGCGCAGGAACGCCGGGTCCTTCTCGGCGCCGTCGTCGATGGTGAGGAAGACGACCTTGTCCTTGGTGGGGACGGTGGTGAAGACGGGGGGCAGGCCCAGTTCCTCGTGCCCGTCGACCTCGAAGCCGTCGCGGGTGGTGATGCGCGGTTTCTTCTCGGGGGGTGCGGGGGCCACCAGCGGGACCTTCTTCAGACCCCAGCGTTTCGCCGCCGCGACCCGGGTCGCGTGGTCGGCGCGCAGCTCGTCCGCGTACTTGTCCAGGGCGCGCTCCGGTGGGGCCTGTCCTGGCTGCTGGCCGGCGGCGGGACGGCTTCCGGCGGGTCCTCCGCCGCCCTGTGCACAGCCGGAGGCGATGGCGGTCAGCGCGAGGACGGCGATTCCGCCCCGGATCCTTGCCCGACGGGCGACCTTTTTATCGTTTTGTACGACTGATCCCATGGCGCCGGATCCTCGCAGCACGCCTCCTCGGACCCGGCCCGACACCGCGGCCGGAGGCGCACCATCCACCGAGTGGCCCACAATGAGCCGGTGAACGACCTCGCTCCCCTCCTCACCCCCGAGGGCCGCGCCCTCCTCGACGCCGTCCGCGGCACCGCACCGGCCGACGAACTCGCCGTCGCCACCCGGCTGCGCCGCGAGCACCCCGCCGACCTCGTCTCCGCCGCACTCGGGCAGGCCCGGCTGCGGCAGCGGGCGGCGGCGAAGTTCGGGGCCGAGGACGCGGAGCGGATGTTCTTCACGCCGAACGGGGTCGAGCAGTCGACCCGGGCCAGCGTGGCGGCCTATCGGGCCGAGTGCTTCCGGGCTATGGGCATCCGCTCCGTCGCGGACCTGTGCTGCGGGATCGGCGGGGACGCCCTGGCGTTCGCCCGCGCCGGGATCCGAGTGCTGGCCGTCGACCGGGATCCGCTGACCTGCGAGGCGGCCCGCGCGAACGCCGCCGCGCTCGGCCTCGCCGACCTGATCGAGGTGCGCGAGGCGGATGTGACGGAGGTCGACACGTCCCCGTACGACGCCGTCTTCGTCGACCCCGCCCGGCGTTCCGGCGCGCGCGGCCGGATCTTCGACCCCGAGGCCTACTCCCCTCCGCTGTCCTGGGCCGTCTCCGCCGCGCTCCGGGCCCCGCTCGCCGCCCTCAAGATCGCGCCCGGTATCCCGCACGAGGCGATCCCCGCCGAGGCCGAGGCCGAATGGATCTCGGACGGAGGGGACGTGAAGGAGGCCGTGCTGTGGTTCGGCGGGGGCAGGACACCCGGGGCACGGCGGGCGATGCTGCTGCCCGCGGAAGCCGGCCTGTGGGCCTCGCCCGACACCATGCTGCCCGATCCCCGGGTCCGCCCCGTGGGACGGTACCTGTACGAGCCCGACGGCGCCGTCATTCGCGCCCATCTGGTCGCCGAGGTGGCCGAGGACCTGGAAGGCGGGCTGATCGACCCGACCATCGCCTACGTCACCGCCGACGAGCGGCACGTCACCCCGTACGCCTCCGCCTACGAGATCACCGACCAGCTCCCCTTCAACGTCAAGAAGCTCAAGGCGCTGCTCAGGGAGCGGGAGGTGGGGATCCTGACCGTGAAGAAGCGGGGGTCGGCCGTCGAGCCGGAGGAACTGCGCAAGAAGGTCAAGCCGCAGGGGCCGAACGCGGCGACGGTGTTCCTGACACGGGTGGCGGGGGCGCCGACCATGCTGATCGGTCACCCCGCCTGACCGGTCGCCCTCCCGGTCCGTCACCCGCCCGGTCCGTCAGGCGCTCCCGCGGTCCACCGCCCGCTCCGTCAGGCGTCCCCTCGGTCACCCGCCCGGTCCGTCACCCGCCCGCTCCGTCAGGCGTCCCCTCGGTCACCCGCCTGTTCCGCCCTGCGCAGCAGCAGCTCCCGTTCCCGCTCGTTGGCGGTCAGGGCCGCCGCCCGTGCGAACTCCGTCCGCGCCTCCGCCGTACGGCCCAGGCGCAGCAGCAGGTCGCCGCGGACGCTGGGCAGCAGGTGGTAGTCGCGCAGGGCGGGTTCGTCGGCGAGGGCGTCGACGATCTCCAGGGCCGGGGCCGGACCCTCCGCCATGGACACGGCCACCGCGCGGTTGAGCTCCACGACCGCGGACCGGGTGCGGGCCACCAGGAGGCCGTAGAGGGTGGCGATGGTCGGCCAGTCGGTCTCCTCGTAGGTGTACGCGTGCGCGTGGCAGGCGGCGATGGCGGCCTGGAGGGCGTACGGGCCGGGGGCGCCCGTGGCGGTGGCCCCGGCGCGGGAGAGAGCGGCGACGCCCCGGGCGATGAGCATGCGGTTCCAGCGGCGGCGGTTCTGGTCCTGGAGGAGGACGGGCACGCCGTCGGGGTCGGTGCGGGCGGACGTGCGGGACGCCTGGAACTCCAGCAGCGCCGCCAGGCCGTGCACTTCGGGCTCCTTGGGCATCAGCGCCGCGAGCTGCCGGGCCAGCCGCAGGGCGTCCTCGCACAGGGCGGGGCGCAGCAGGTCGTCGCCTGCCGTGGCCGCGTACCCCTCGTTGAAGATCAGGTAGATGACGTCGAGGACCGAGCCGAGCCGGGCCTCGCGGTCGGGTCCGTACGGCACCTCGAAGGCGATGTTCCTCGTGGCGAGTGTGCGCTTGGCGCGGACGATGCGCTGCGCGACCGTCGGTTCCGGCACCAGGAAGGCGCGGGCGATCTCGGCCGTGGTCAGACCGCCGAGCAGGCGCAGGGTGAGGGCGATGCGGGCCTCGGCGGACAGCACCGGGTGGCAGGCGGTGAAGACGAGGCGGAGCAGGTCGTCGTCGATGTCGTCGGGGTCGTAGGAGGCGGTGGGCTCCGGCGGGGGCGCCGCCGTCTCCAGGTCGCGGCCGATCTCGGCGAGCTTGCGGGCGTACGTCTCCCGGCGCCGGACCAGGTCGACGGCGCGGTGCTTGGCGGTGGCGGTGAGCCAGGCGCCGGGGTTGTCCGGCACCCCGTCGTGCGGCCACCGCTCCAGGGCGGCGACCAGGGCGTCCTGCGCCAGTTCCTCGGCGAGGCCGACGTCCCGGACGACGCGGGCCACGGCGGCGATGACACGCGGGGACTCGAGGCGGAAGACGGTTTCGATGGCGGCGCGCGGGTCGTCGCGGGGAGGCACCCGGGCGCCGGTGGTGGGCTGTTGTTCCACAGCCCACCATCGAACACCCACGTTGCCGGGGAAAGGAACCTCAGCCTTCCTCGATCTCCCGGATCTCCAGGGTCAGGGTCCACTCGTCGCCGTGCACCTTCAGGAACCGCTTGCCCCACTCGAGCGCCTCGGCCCTGTCCTTGCACTGCATGATCGCGTAGCCGCCGATGACCTCCTTGGTCTCGGTGAAGGGCCCGTCGGTGGAGGAGATCTCGCCGCCCTTCAGGTGCAGGCGGACGCCCTGGGCCGTCGGCAGGAGCCCCGCGGTGTCGAGCATGACGCCGGCCTTGGTGATCTCCTCGATCAGCTCGCCCATCCGCTGCATCAGCTCGGGGCTCGGCCCGCCGGTGGGGACGTCGGTCTCGTCGATCCGGACGAGCGACAGGTAACGGGGCATGGTGACTCCTCGCGTCGTGGACCGGGCTGCTCCCGGCCTCTCACCCTTACGTCGAACGGGGCCCGGCCGGATCGACACGCTCGCCGGAATTCCTCTGCACTTTTTTCCCGGCGTGTCTGCCGGCCGTCGTCTCCGCAGGTCACGAGGTGTTTCCGCCCGGTTCGGGGCCGGGTCCGGAGCCGCCGGACGTCGGCGCCCGCCGTACAGCGCCCCGGCCGCCAGCGCGCCCGCCGCGAGCAGCGCCGCCGAGACCCAGTAGGCCACCGCGTACCCGTCGGCCAGCCCCTGCCGCCCGCCCGCGCCGTCGTGCGCGGCCGCGACCGTCACCCGCACGCCCAGGCCGACCGCCCCGCCGACCTGGCGCGGGCTGGTGAGCAGGCCCGAGGCCATGCCGGTCTCCTCCGGGGCGACCCCGTCCGTGGCCGCCGTCCCCAGCGGGACGAAGCACATGCCGATGCCGACGGCGGCGACCGCCGACGGCAGCAGCACGGAGAGCAGGAAGCCGCCGCCCACGGCCACCGTCGCCCCGAACAGCGCGATGCCCACGGCCCCGAGCAGCCCGCCCACCAGGAGCAGCGTGCCGGCGCCGAGCCGGGCCATCGCCCGCGTCGCGATCACGGTCCCGGCCACCACGCCCGCGCAGAACGGCAGGAACGCGCTCCCGGCGGCCGTCGGGCCGTAGCCGAGGACCTGCTGGAGGTACAGCGACGTGAAGTAGAACGCGGCGAACTGGCCCGCCGACATCAGCAGCGCGAAGACGTTCGCCGCGAGCACCGGCCCCCGGGCCAGCAGTCCCAGCCGCAGCAGCGGCTGCCGTACCCGGGTCTCGGTCACCGCGAACGCGGCCAGCAGGACCGCCCCGGCGGCGAGGACGCCTGTCGACTGCCAGGCCGTCCAGCCGTCCGTCTCCGTGCGGACCAGCCCGAGCACGAGAAGGGCCGTCCCCGCGGTGACGAGCAGGGCGCCGGCGATGTCGAGGCGGGGGCCACGGGCGCGTTCGGTGTCGGCCGGGACGGCGGGCCGGGCGAGGGCCAGCGCGGCGGCCACCACCGGCACGTTGACCAGCATCACGGAGCCACGAGCTGCTGATGCTCACGCTGGCGGGCATGGCGGCGACCGTGCCGCGTCCGGAGCTGCCCGAGGACCCGCGCGACCGCATCAGCGCGCCGAGGCCCGCCGCGCCGCCGACCCCGGCCGCAAGCCGTTCTTCCCGTCGCTCCTCACACCGGACGACGCCGGTGAACTCCCCCGCCTGGCCTCCCTGTCGGACCGGTGGGAGGAGGTGACGGCCGGCTACGACGTGGCCGCGCAGCTGGAGGCGGTGGTGGACGGGCTGCTCGCCCGTCGGGTCACCCCTGGTTGAGCGACTCCCACAGGTCGCCGGCGGCCGGTTCCCGGGCCACCACCCGGTTGGGGTCCGACGGGGCCGTCACCACCGGCATGGTCACGGTCGTGACGTTCTCGGCCGACAGGCCCCTCAGGCTCTGGCCGAGTTCCATGAGTTCGGCGAGGGAGTCCAGGCCGGTGTCGGTGGTGAGGCTGCCGGTGATCGCGTCGGCGACCTGGTAGAGGCGGGTGGGGCCGGCCAGCAGGTCGGTGGAGGAGATCTGTTCCAGCAGGGCCTTCACCAGGGTCTGCTGGAGGCCTATGCGGCCGAGGTCGCTGCCGTCGCCGACGCCGTGCCGGGTGCGGGCCAGGGCGAGGGCCCGGGTGCCGTCGAGGTGGTGGGTGCCGGCCGCGAGGCGCAGACGGCTGTCCTCGTCGTCGATGTCCTGCGCGGTGGTGACGGTGACCCCGCCGAGCGCGTCCACGAGCTTCGCGAACCCCGAGAAGTCGACCTCGACGAAATGGTCCATGCGGACGTTCGTCATCGACTCGACGGTCTTCACCGCGCAGACCGGACCACCCACGGCGTAGGCGGTGTTGAACATCGCGCCGTACGCCACCGCCGTCGAACCGCCCGAGGGCAGCGGGCAGGAGGGGCGGGTGACGAGGGTGTCGCGCGGGATGCTGACGACGGTGGCGCCGGTGCGGCCGGCGTCGATGTGCACCACCATCGCGGTGTCGGAGCGGGCGCCGGTGCTGTCGCCGCCGCCGAGCTCCTGGTTCTCCGTGCCGCTGCGCGAGTCCGAGCCGAGGACCAGGATGTTGACGGCCTCCGTGGGCAGCGGGGTGGCGGAGGCCGTGCCGGACGGGGACGGAGTGGTCACGGCGCGCGCCGGACGGTTGTCGCCGAGAGCGTTGTCGATGTCGACGCTCGTGATGTTGTCGTTCAGGTGCCGGTAGGCCCAGCCCGCCGCCCCGGCGCCCACCACGAGGGTGCCCGCCAGGACGAGGCCGACGGCCTTGAGCGCTCTCGACCGCCGGCCCCGCTGCCCGTCCCCGTGCCCGTTCGCGTCGTGTCCCGTCACAGGAAGAACGTAAGTCCGAATTATGAGCGGGTTGTTAGGAAGCCGTCCCCGATCCCGGATTCTTCGGAAAATCTCACGAACCGCGTCCGGCCCGGGGCTCCACGTCCTCAGCCCAGTGTCACCGCCGGCACCGGATTGCTTCCGCTCCACGACCCGTTGAACCCGAAGGTCACCGAACCGCCGTCCGGAACCGTCCCGTTGTACGAGGCGTTGGAACAGGTGACCGCCGCCCCCGACTGGGTGCAGTGCGCGTTCCACGCCTGTGTGATCCGCTGCCCCGCTCCGTAGGTCCAGCTCACCTTCCACGACGACAGCGCCGCCCCCGAGCAGGCGATCCGCACCTGCCCGGTGAAGCCGGTGTTCCACTGGCTGCCGACGCTGTACGCCGCCGTGCACGCGCCCGTGGGCGGCGGGGTCGTCGTGCCGCCGAGCGACTCGGCGATCGCGTGGTACGCCGGTTTCGGCGCGTAGTTCTCGTCGTACGGCGTCGCCGCGCCCTGGCCCGGGAAGGTACTCGGGATCCACGAGTCGGAGTCGGTGAAGCCCCAGACGGTGACGCCGGTGCAGCGGGTCACGGCCAGACAGGCGCTCATGACCGCCTTGTAGTCGGCCGCCTGCTGGGTGAGCTTCGCGCTGTCCGAGGGCAGCTGCATCCGGATGTCCAGCTCGGTGATCGCCACGTCCACGCCCAGGTCGGCGAAGCGCTGGATGTTCTGCTGGAGGGTGGACGGCACCTGACCGAGGATCAGGTGCGCCTGGAGGCCGACCCCGTCGATCGGGACGCCGCGCTCCTTCAGTGACCTGACCAGGTTGTACAGGGCGGTGGACTTCGCGTTGACGCCCTCGACGTTGTAGTCGTTGATGTAGAGGTCGGCGTCCGGGTCGGCGGCCCGCGCCCAGGTGAGGGCGTTCGCGATGTAGTCCGCGCCGAGGCCGTCGTACCAGAGGGTGGAGCGGTAGGTGCCGTCCTCGTCGAAGGGCTCGTTGACGACGTCCCAGGCGGCGACGCGGCCCTTGTAGCGGCCGACCTCGGTGTCGATGTGGTTCTTCAGCAGGGTGTTCAACTGGGCGGACGTCCACGTGCCGTTGGTCAGCCAGCCGGGGTTCTGGCTGTGCCAGACCAGGGTGTGGCCGCGCACCTCCTGGCCGTGGGCCTCGGCGAAGTCGACGATCTGGTCGGCCTCGGCCCAGTCGAAGACGCCCTGCGTCGGCTCGACCGACCCCCACTTCATGGCGTTGCCCGGCGTGAGCCAGTTGAACTCCCGGCCGGCGATGTCGCCGTAGGTCCCGGTGAGCTTGGAGCCGGTGACCGCCGTGCCCATGACCTTGCCCTTGGCGGCGGCGAGGTCGCGCAGCGGGGTGTCGGCGGCGTGGGCGGCCGGGGCGCCGGCGGTGAGCAGGGCGCCGACGGTGGCCGCCCCGGCGAGCAGGGCGGCGAGTCGTGCACGCAGGGGCGCCCGGGAGGTTCCGAGGGCCCCGAGGGGTAAGGAGGTTGTCATGGCGGGTGGCCTCCGAAAGTTTCGGTCGTGCAACCGATTGACTTCGGAGGAGTGTGGAGGCGCCCTCCCCGCCCGTCAATACGTCACCTTCCGGCCGCGGGCGGCGCTGCCGTGCTCGTCCGCACCACCAGGCTGGTCGCCAGCTCCACCCGGGTCGCCGTCGGCTCCCCCTCCGACCGCCCGAGCTCCAGCACCAGCCGGGCCGCCGCCTCGGCCATCTCCGTCAGCGGCTGCCGTACGGTCGTCAGCGGCGGGCCCATCCAGCGCGCCACCGGCAGATCGTCGAAGCCGACCACGCTGACGTCCTCGGGGATGCGCAGACCCAGCTCGCGGGCGGCCTCATAGCAGCCGAGGGCCTGCAGGTCGTTGCCGGCGAAGACGGCGGTGGGCCGGTCGGGGCGGGAGAGCAGCTCACGCCCGAGCCGGTAGCCGGTCTCGTGGTGGAAGTCACCGGTCATGATCAGTCCCGGCTCCACCGGCAGCCCGGCCGTCTCCAGGGCCGCGCGGTAGCCGTCGACGCGGGCCCGGCTGCACATCATCTGCGGCGGCCCGCTGATCGCCCCGATGCGCCGGTGCCCCAGCTCGACGAGGTGCCGGGTGGCGGCGAGCCCGCCCTGCCAGTTGGTGGCGCCGATCGAGGGCACGTCCGCGCCCGGGTCGCCCGCCGGGTCCATCACCACGAACGGGATCGACCGGCTGGTCAGCAGCGCCCGCTGAGACTCGTCCAGCCCGGACAGCACCAGGACGACACCGTGCGGACGGCGGGCGGCGACCTGGTCCGCCCAGGTCCGCCCCGGGGTGAGCCGCCCGGCGCTCTCGCTCAGCACCACACTCAGCCCGGCGTCCCGCGCCACGTTCTCCACCCCCCGGATGACCTCCATCGCCCAGGCGCTCTCCAGCTCGTGGAAGACCAGGTCGATCAAGGGCGAGCGGGTCGCCTCGGCACGCCGGCGCCGGTAGCCGTGGGCGCGCAGCAGTTCCTCGACGCGGGTGCGGGTCGCGGGGGCGACGTCGGCTCGGCCGTTGAGGACCTTCGAAACAGTCGGCGCCGAGACTCCGGCCTCGCGGGCGATCTCCGCGAGCGTCGCGGTCTGCGCCGGCCTCGCGCCGGTCCGCGCCTTCGGCCCGTCGCTCGGGGTCGTCGGCCGGTGTTCCGTCCGCGTCTCAGTGGGCTCCGAGGGTGTCATGGCGGCGATCGTATCCCCGCGCGACCTCTTGACGAACCCCTCGCCGGGCCATAGGTTCCCGGAACATTCGAAGTACGGTCCGAAACATTCGCACGCTTCGATGGCCGACTGGTGGCTCACCGACCTCTGACAGGAGCTTCATGACCACCGCCCCCTGGCGTGACCCCGCCCTGCCCGCCGCCGCCCGTGTCGACGACCTCCTTCCCCGGATGACCCTCGAGGAGAAGATCGCCCAGCTGTACGGCGTGTGGGTCGGCGCCGCGACGGACGGCGACGGAGTCGCCCCGCACCAGCACGACATGACCGCCGACTACGACTGGGACGAGCTGATCACCCGGGGGCTCGGCCAGCTGACCCGCTCCTTCGGCACCGCCCCCGTGGACCCCGCGCTCGGCGCCCGCGCCCTGGCCCGCGCCCAGCGCAGGATCACCGAGGCGGGCCGCTTCGGCATTCCCGCCGTCGCGCACGAGGAGTGCCTGGCCGGCTTCACCGCCTGGCGGGCCACCGCCTATCCGGTCCCGCTCGCCTGGGGCGCCGCCTTCGACCCGCCGCTGGTCGAGGAGATGGCCCGGCACATCGGCCGTGACCTGCGCGCCGTCGGCGTCCACCAGGGCCTGGCCCCCGTCCTGGACGTCGTCCGCGACCCGCGGTGGGGGCGGGTCGAGGAGACGATCGGCGAGGACCCGTACCTGGTCGGCACGGTCGGCACGGCCTACGTGCGCGGCCTGGAGTCGGCCGGGATCGTCGCCACGCTCAAGCACTTCGCCGGGTACGCCTCCTCGGCGGGCGCCCGCAACCTGGCCCCGGTCCGGGCGGGCACCCGCGAGTTCGCGGACGTGACGCTGCCGCCGTTCGAGATGGCGCTGCGCGAGGGCGGGGCGCGCTCGGTGATGGCGGCGTACACCGAACGCGACGGCGTCCCCGCCTCCGCCGACCCGGAGCTGCTGACCGGCCTCCTGCGCGAGGAGTGGGGCTTCACCGGCACGGTGGTCGCCGACTACTTCGGCATCGGCTTCCTGCAGACCCTGCACCGCGTGGCGGGCACCACCGCGGAGGCGGCCCACCTGGCGTTGCGGGCCGGCGTCGACGTGGAACTGCCGACGGTGAGGTACTACGGCGAGGCGCTGGTGGAGGCCGTAGGGGAAGGGCTGGTCCCCGAGGACCTGGTCGACCGTGCGGCCCGCCGGGTGCTGCTCCAGAAGTGCGAACTGGGCCTTCTGGACGAGGACTGGCGGCCCGATCCGCCGGATTCCGCGTCGATCGACCTCGACTCGGCGGCCAACCGCGCCGTGGCCCGCCGGCTGGCGGAGGAGTCGGTGGTCCTGCTGGACAACCCGGACGGGCTGCTGCCCCTGTCCCCGGACAGCCGTATCGCGGTGGTGGGGCCCCGGGCGGCGGACGCGCTGGCGATGCTCGGCTGCTACTCCTTCCCCTCCCACGTCCTCACCCACCACCCGGAGGTGGAGCAGGGCATCGACATCCCGACGCTCCTGGAGTCCCTGCGCACCGAACTGCCGGACGCCAAGGTGACGTTCGCGGAGGGGTGCGCGGTCTCCGACCCGGACACGACCGGCTTCGAGGAGGCGGTGGCGAGGACCGCGGAGGCGGACGTGTGCGTCGCGGTCCTGGGCGACCGGGCGGGCCTGTTCGGCCGGGGCACCTCGGGCGAGGGCTGCGACGTGGCGGACCTGCGCCTGCCGGGCGTCCAGGGCGACCTGCTGGACGCCCTGGTGGCGACGGGCGTCCCGGTCGTCCTGGTCCTCCTCACCGGCCGCCCCTACGCCCTCGGCCGCTGGCACGGCCGCCTGGGCGCCGTCGTCCAGGCCTTCTTCCCGGGCGAGGAGGGAGGCCCGGCGGTCGCGGGCGTGCTGTCGGGCCGCGTGAACCCCTCGGGCCGGCTGCCCGTGAGCGTGCCCCGCGTGGTGGGCGGCCAGCCGTGGACCTACCTCCAGCCGCCACTGGGCCTGGCCGGAGAGGTCAGCAACCTGGACCCCACCCCGCTGTACCCCTTCGGCCACGGGCGTTCGTACACGAGTTTCGCCTGGGAGGACTTCTCGGGCGACACCGAGACGGAGATCCCGACGGACGGCTCGTACGAGGTGTCGGTGACCGTCCGCAACACCGGCGAACGGGCCGGCGCGGAGGTGGTCCAGCTCTACCTCCACGACCCGGTGGCCTCGGTGACGCGACCGGACGTCCGCCTGATCGGCTACCAGCGCCTCACCCTGGAACCGGCCGAGTCGACCCGCGTGACCTTCCGCTTCCACACCGATCTGTCGGCGTTCACCGACCGGGAGGGGCGGCGGGTGGTGGAACCCGGGGCCCTGGAGCTCCGGCTGGGCGCGTCCAGCGCGGACCTGCGGCACACGGCACGGCTGCGGCTGACGGGGCCGGTACGGGAGGTGGGAGCGGGGCGGCGGCTGCGGTGCGAGGCGGAGGTGTCGCAGGCCGACGGCCCGGCCGGCCCGCGGGCCTCCGGCGACGCCGTCTGAGGAGGGGGCATGGCCGCCCGGCGCGCGGCTCGGCCTGCGACAGACCGAGCCACGCGCCGGGGCCGTGGACGTCCCGACCTCCTGCCGGGGCCCGTCACGTCAGCTGCGTGATCCACGCAGCAGGCTTTACCCCGTCCGCTCCCCCGCTTCGGCGCGCAGCCGCTCCCACGCCAGCACTCCTACATGCCCTCCGACGGCGAAGGAGAGGGTGGGTCCCGGCCCCTCGTACTCGACCAGCCACTGCTCGTCGCCGGCCGTCACCCGGCAGTGCTCCGAAGGGCCGGGCAGTCCCGACGAACCCACCGCTTTCCAGGTCTCGGCGGTCCACTCCACCAGCCGCCAGCCGTCCGTCCCCCCGGCGGCCCGGAACGGACCGGCTTCAGCGACCGGGACGGCGGTGAGCCGTTCCACGAGGTCGTACGACGTGAATCCGCTGTCCGCGACGAGGAGACACCCGTTCGATCGGGCCTCGACCGACTCACGGAGGTCGGCCGACTGGGGACCGACGAGCAACGACACCGTGCCTGTGCACTCCCCCTCCGGGTCGTGGGCGGCCTGCACGGACGCCGTGTCCCGGTCGACGCCGAGCCCGCGAGCGGCTTCTCCGGCCCAGCGTTCCGCCAGGTGCTTCCACCGGTGCGCCGGCAGGATGCCCTCGTCTCCCGGAAGCTCCTCCCACCAGCCCGCGCACAGTCGGGCAACCGATGCGAGAGCGGCCGGATCGGAGAACCGTACGGCAGGGACGAACCGGTCCTCGTCCGCCGAAGGGCACCACAACGCCCCGCCCAGGACGGCGACAGGTCCCCTCTCGGTCGTGGCGAGCACCAGATCCATGGCGACCGGCGCCGGTGTGCGGTTGAACGCCACCTTGCCGCTCCCGACCGCGGCCCGTGCCGGGCCGAGCAGGCGGCTGATCTCCCCGGCGGAACCCGTGGAAGAGGCTCCCTTGGCTTCCTTCGCCTGGTCCGGCGCGACGGGCGGCGTGTCGCAGGACCACAGCAGGTCCGCGTTCACCCCTCGTTGACGAAGGCCGCCCAGGAGGTCGCGGGCCGCCTCGGCCTTCCGGGTGTCCATGCGCGACGCGACGAGAAGGACGTTGCCGGAACAGTCGGCGAGCAGCGACTCCACGAGTCGGTACCCCTCGCTCGCGGTCAGCGCGAGGTCCGCGCAGCGCACGGACGCGTCGGCGAAGGGCCTGTCGGACGGTGCCGCCGTCGCCCGCGAGCCGCGCTGCCCGTCCCTGGCGTCGGCCGACCGCATCAGGTCGGTCAGCTTCTCCTGGAAGCCGGTGTCGTCGGCGAAATCCGCGTACCGCGCGGTCGCCTCCTCCAGGATCATGGGAGTGAGGGTCCGCCAGTGGTGCGGCAACCCCATGACCTCGTCCCTCTCCAGGTCGACCTGGATGGGCAGGTAGTAGAGATCCTGGTTCAACCGGGCGACCGAGTCGATCCAGCGGATCCACTCCTGCCGGGTGCGTGAGCGAGGCAGCAGCGGCTCGGTCTCGCCGCCGTTGATCCTCGTGCGCCGCAAACGAGCCGCGAGCGCGTACTTCCGCCAGCTGTGGGATCCGGTGGCACGCCTGACGTTCGGGCCGGTGATGAGCCGCAGGTCCGAGGAGCTCGCGAGCTGACCGGTGAGATCCTCCCGCACGATGTTGGAGTGTCGGGTCTGGACGCGCAGCTTGCTCGGTCTGCGTCCGTGCTGGATCGTCCGCCGCCCCTCCTTGGTGACGAGGTAGCGCACCTCGTTCTCCCGCTGTGCCATCGCCACCCATCCCTCCTGGATGAGGGTGACGAGTCCTTCGGTCAGCAGGCGGTCGTGCACCATGAAGGTGTCCCGCAGGTCGCCGAAGGTGCGTCCCGCCGAGTCCTCCACGTCATTGACCGCTTTGAGCAACAGCTCTTCCAGTTTGCTGTAGGGACGGCCATGGGCGACCTCGTAGCTGACGCGGTACATGCTCAGCGGCAACAGGACACGCAGCATGGATGGTTCTCCCCCTCTGTTCATGGGCTGGTCGAAGGGCTCAGGCCGGCCGCTCAACCTCGGCTTGGCGGTGGCTCGAAGTCCCTGAGATCGGCGTCGACGCGGACGGCCTGCCCGGTGGAGAACCACCCCTCCAACTGGTCGACGGCCAGTCCCCAGTGGCGGAGCGGGTCGTCTTCCTCCTTCTTGCGCGAGACATGGGCGACCTGCCGCCGGAAGAACTCCCAGGAACCGACCAGCACGAGGAGGCGTTCGGCGCGGGAGATCAGCACGTTCATCCGCGACGCCTCCTTGAGGAAGCCCAGCCCGTCACCCGGCTGTTTGGTGTTGTTGCGGACCAGGCTGACGGCGATGATGTCCGACTGGTTTCCCTGGAATGAGTCAACGGTGAAGAACCCGTCTTGACGGTTCGCCGCCGAATCGGACTCCAGACGACGCGGGTCGGGCGCGAGTTCCAGCCCGTGGGCCTCCAGTGCCGCGCGCAGTCCGGGTGTGTCCAGGTGCTTCCTCAGTTGGCCCACCTGCTGTGCGTACGGCGACAGAACGGCGAGTTCCAGCCGCTTCCCGGGGTCGCCACCGGGCCCGGCCTGCAATGAGCGCAGGAACCTCTCCAGGGCGTGTGCCTCGGCCAGGTTGCTGTACTTGGGAGTCGTCTTCTCCCCCACCTCCGGGGCCTGCGCCGCGGTGGGCAGATCGAGCCACACCACCGCCTTGCCGCGGATCTCGGCCGGCGCGACACAACCGTGCAGGAACTTCTCCAGCGGCTGCTGGGTTTCGCGATCCCGCGTGTAGTGCTGAAGCCTGCCGTCGTAATAGGTCTGCGAGACGAGTTCACCGATGTCGGGGTGCATGCGGTGCTGTCCGGTGAGCAGTCCCCCCTCGTGCTCGTGGTACGAGCAGAGCTTGTGCAGTTGCTCGAAGAGCTTCAGCCATTCCTTGCAGTACTCACCGAACTGCGTGCGCTGCTCGTCGGTTCGGGCCCGCCAGCTGTTCAGGAGATCCCTGTCGAGTAACGAGCCCAGGCCTTCCATGTGCTCAAGCGCCTCGACGGTCTCGTCCATCGTCGACACGGCGCTCTGGTAGTTCTCGATCTGGTAGGGAGGGAGCTGTTTGGGATCGCCGATGAGAAGCCACCGGTGGCCCAGGGAGAGTGGGAGCGCCATCTCGAAGCCGTGTGCCTTCCCCGCTTCCTCCACGATGGTCCAGTCGTAGCTCACCTCACCTGCCAGGGCCGCCAGGTCTCCGTCGGCGGCGGTGCTGTAGGTGATGCTCGCGCTGCGTTTGACCAGCTCACGAAATTCCGTGGCCGACGAGGCGTCCCTGGTGCGCAGTTCCGCGAGCATCTTGCGGCACGCCTCGAGCCAGTCCGACTGGACTTTGGAGAGCCCCTGCCGCCCGACGGCCTCTTCCAGCCGCTTGATCGTCCTTTCGAGGACTTCCCGGGCGACCTGGCGCTCGGAGCCGGGTTCGTCCCTGGAGGAGTCTCCCGACTGGTTGGTGTTGGTACGGCGGAGCCGGATGGCGAGCGGTCTGCGATCCTCCGAGACCTCGTCGAACGCGTCCTTGACCCGGTCCAGCAGGACGTCCACCGCCGGGTGGGCCTGCGCCGTGATGAGGATCTGGGCGACGGGGTCCTCCGCAAGGATCTCCCGCAGCAGCCAGGCCACCATGTGTGTCTTGCCCGTGCCCGGTGGTCCCTGCAGCGCGTAGATGGGGCGCACCCCGAGGATCTTCTCGATCTGCCCACGCTTACTGGGGTCGACGGTCTTCGGGGACAGCGGCACGGGCAGGTCGACGAGCCCGCTGTCCATGATGACCTGTCCGGGCTCGGAGAGGCTCTCCAGCAGGTACGTGTGCTTCGCCAGCCGCCCGATGGCCTCCTTGCGGCGCCTGATCAGGTGGACCTGGCCCTTCAGCCCCTTGGTCCGCAGCACCTTGATGTCACCGGGCGCGGGTGCCTGCAGGACCTCCGTCTCGGGGCGCAGTGTGGCCGTGTGACCCGGAACGTCGACCGTGTCGACCCTCCACTCGGGCTCGACGGCCGGCACCGGCCATCCGATGGTCTCCGACTCCGGGGAACTCAGGTGGATGAGATTGCTTCCCGGCTTGCCGCTGTGCTTCTCCCGGAGCAGGAATTCAGCCATGCCGTCGTCCAGTTGGAACATGGACATCGGGACATTGAGGCGTGGCACCTCCTCCACCGTGACGGAGTCGACCATCCCGTTCGGGGCATGCTGCACGTCCGTGACCCGGCAGCGGAACAGTTCCGCGTCACGGATCAGGATGTCGATCTGGTTGGTGAAGCGAACGAACTCGGCGAATCGCTCCTGTGCCTCACGGCGCCTGCGCCCCTTGTCGTTCTTGGGAAGCAGCGTCTCCCAGCTCGGCGCGGAGCCGAGCATGTTCGACTGCTGCCGGTAGTTCTTGGTGTTGAAGAACGCGATGCGACCCGCGGGGATCTCGACCTGCCGCGTCGGATCGGCCGTGAAGTAGTCCCTGGTCCCCTCGCAGAACGCGTTCTGCCAGCTCCGGGAGATGCCCGTCGCGGTCCTGGCGGGGCCGATGCGCAGGTGTACGGACCGCCCGGAGAGGATGTACTCGTCCCGGTTCGGGATGGGTGCCAGTGTGGCGCCGTCGGAGAAGTCGTCGAAGAGGAAGCTGAGCAGCTTGCTGCTGTGTTCCGGCCGGCTCGGATCGAACGGGTCGGCGGGCCCCAGCTGAAGCGACTCACGCAGGCCCAGCTCCAGGCACGTCTGCTGGAGCGAGCGGTTGCCCGGGTTGATCACGACGAGGTGCCGGAGGGCGCCGTCCGCCCCGGCCGAGGGCTGCTGGAGCGCGTGCACGATGTCACGGATGGCGGCGGTGACCTCGACGCCGTGCTTGGGCCGTATCTCCGGCTCGTCGGCGATGAGCAGCTCGATGAAGTCGCACTCCAGCGACGTGAGCTTGCGCCTGGCCTTGGCGAGATGGTCGAGGACCAGTTGGTAGCGCCGCTTGGGATCCGGCGTGGCCCTCAGGTGCTCGATGTCCAGCATGCAACGGGCTACCAGCATGCCGAAGGCGAACCAGTCGGCGTCGGGCCCGAAGGCCGCGCCGTCCCCCAGAGCCTCGGGTGCGGTTCCCCAGGCGACCCGCGAGGGCTGCGCGGAGGTGGGGCGGCCCAGTCTGACACTCCACTCGAAGCCGCCCAGCAGGCACGACTCGGGCCCCTTGCCGGAGTCCAGGAAGACCGACTCGGGCGAGACGCTCCGGTGCACCACCTGCTGCTCGTGCAGCAGGGCGAGCCCCTCGGCGATCCTGTTCAACATCTGCCAGAGTTCCCTGCGTCCGGAGGGGCTTCCGGACAGCCACTCGTGTTCGCTGCGCCGCGCGAGGAGCGACGCCAGGGTGTGCAGGCCCTCCGTCTTGAAGACCATCACGAAGCAGCGTTGCTCGCTGTCGATGCCGACATCGTGCAGTTGGAGCAGCGACTCCTCGGAGCCAGGGGTGCTGCGAACCTGGTAGAGCGTGCGCAGTTCGGCGTCCCACAGCGCGCGTTGCACGTCATCGGGTTTGCTGTCGTAGAAGTGCCAGGTCTTGCACAGATAGGGCGGGACGTACTCCATCGTGTCGTTGGCGGCCCACAGCTGCCCTTCGCCGGTCTCGGAGTCGACACGCCCCGCGATCTCGTACCTGCCGTTGAGCAGGGGAACACCCACTGCGAGAGTCACACGCCCCTCCACGGTCCACACACAGTGTTCCGACGGTAGCGGTTACCGAACCGTAGGGCCGGTCCCTTGCAGCTCAAACTCCCCTTCCTACAGCTCCCTTCAGCAGGAGGGCGTCACACCGGGCCGCCCTACGCCGACCCCACCGCCTCGAACCGCCACCGGTGCACCGCCCGGATCAGCAACTCCCCGTCCGGCTCCGGCAGTTCGGGGAGCTCGGCGGTGTACTCCGCGTCCCACCAGGTGATGACCAGGACGCGGTCCTGCGGGGCGCGCAGGACCTCTCGACGCAGCGGTTCGCGGGCGAGCCGCTGCCCGCGTACCCACGCCAGCAGTTCCTCGCCCCGGCCCTCGGCCGCCCGGGCCTCCCACATCAGCGCGACCGTCATGGTGTGGTCCTCACGAGTAGAGGTTGTCCTTGCTGACCTCGTGGACGTGGTCGTGGGCGTGGACCTGGCCGGGGACGTGCGGGTCCGTCACCGGAAGTGACGAGTCCGCGGACAGGTCCCAGCTGGACGCGGCGCGGCCCCGGGCGACCATCTCCGCGCCCAGGGCGGCGACCATCGCGCCGTTGTCCGTGCACAGCTTGGGGCGCGGGACGCGCAGCCGGATGCCGACCCGTTCGCAGCGCTCCTGGGCCAGTGCCCGCAGCCGGGAGTTGGCGGCGACACCGCCGCCGATCATCAGGTGGTCGACGCCCTCGTCCTTGCAGGCCCGTACCGCCTTGCGGGTGAGGACGTCCACGACCGCCTCCTGGAAGGAGGCCGCCACGTCGCGCACGGGGACCTCCTCGCCCGCCGCCCGCTTGGCCTCGATCCAGCGTGCGACCGCCGTCTTCAGGCCGGAGAAGGAGAAGTCGTACGCCGGGTCGCGCGGGCCGGTCAGGCCGCGCGGGAAGGCGATCGCCTCCGGGTCGCCCTCGCGGGCGTAACGGTCGATGACCGGGCCGCCCGGGAAACCGAGGTTCAGCACCCGGGCGATCTTGTCGAAGGCCTCGCCCGCCGCGTCGTCGATGGTGGCGCCCATCGGGCGGACGTCGGAGGTGATGTCCGAGGAGAGCAGCAGGGAGGAGTGGCCGCCGGACACCAGCAGCGCCATCGTCGGTTCCGGCAGCGGGCCGTGCTCGAGCTGGTCCACGCAGATGTGGGAGGCGAGGTGGTTCACGCCGTACAGCGGCTTGCCGAGCGCGTACGCGTACGCCTTGGCCGCCGAGACGCCGACCAGCAGCGCGCCCGCCAGGCCCGGTCCCGCCGTCACCGCGATGCCGTCCAGGTCCTTGGCGGAGACGCCCGCCTCCTTCAGCGCCCGCTCGACGGTGGGGACCATCGCCTCCAGGTGGGCCCTGCTGGCCACTTCCGGCACCACCCCGCCGAAGCGGGCGTGCTCGTCGACGCTGGAGGCCACGGCGTCCGCCAGCAGGGTGGTGCCCCGGACGATGCCGACGCCGGTCTCGTCACAGGAGGTCTCGATGCCGAGGACGAGAGGTTCGTCAGCCATTGATCTCGGTTCCTTGCGTTCCTTGTTCCGATGTCGGTTCCGGGGCGGAGCCGCCGGCGGGCGCCGTGGTCAGGCGCATCACGAGGGCGTCCACGTTCCCCGGCTGGTAGTAGCCCCGCCTGAAGCCGATGGGCTCGAAGCCGAAGCGTTCGTACAGCTTCTGTGCGCGGATGTTGTCGACCCGGCACTCCAGCATGATCTCGGAGCACTCGAAGTCGGTTGCCGCGCGCAGCAGTTCGGCGAGCAGGCGGGAGCCGAGGCCGGTGCCCTGGTGGTCGCGGGCCACGGCGATGGTCTGGATGTCGGCGCCCACGGCCGCGCCGCTGTCGGACTCGGTGCCGGAGACGGCCAGGCCCGCGTAGCCGACGATGCGGTCGCCGGCCTGGGCCACGAGGTAGCGGCGGGTCGCCTCGGGTCCCCGGGCGTGCGCCAGCTCGGACCAGAACATGCCGCGCGACCAGGCGTCCTCGGGGAACAGGTCCTTCTCGAGTTCGAGGACGGAGTCGATGTCCCACCAGCGCATCTCGCGCAGCAGGGGAACCTCGGGCGCGGGAGTGTCGGTCTCGGTCACTTGGGCGTGACCACCTTGTAGTTCTTGGGGACCTGGGCGTCGGGCCGGCGCAGGTACAGCGGGCGCGGCGCGGGAAGTTCCTCGCCGGCGGCGAGCTTCTCGACGGCCAGCGAGGCGAGGGCCGCGGCGGACACGTGCTCCGGCTCGTGCGCCTTGGGGAAGGTGTCGGGGTAGAGCAGCGCGCCCGCGCCGACGGCCGGCAGCCCGGCGACCTCGTCGGCGATGTCGGCGGGGCGGTCGACGGCGGGGTCCGTCAGGCGGGTGCGGGAGTCGGCGTAGCGCGCCCAGTAGACCTCCTTGCGGCGGGCGTCGGTGGCCACGACGAAGGGCCCTTCGAGGTCCGCGGCGTAGGCGAGGCCGTCGAGGGTGCACAAGCCGTGCACGGGGACGCCGAGCGCGAGGCCGAAAGTGTCGGCGGTCATCAGACCGACGCGCAGCCCGGTGTACGGGCCGGGGCCGATGCCGACGACGATCCCGGTAACGGCGTCGAGCGCGTGACCCGCCTCGGCGAGGAGGCGGTCGACGGCCGGCAGCAGCAGCTCACCGTGCCGGCGGGCGTCCACCTGGCTCGACGAGGCGATGACGTCCGTACCGTCGTGCAGGGCGACGGTCACGGCGGGAGTGGCGGTATCCAGAGCGAGCAAGAGCACGCAAACAGCCTACGGCTCCTCGGGCCCCCGCCGAACGTCCAGCACCCCACGCGCGGGCCCCGGCCCCGCGCCGCCCCGGCGGTCCCCCGCTCGGGCGCGGCCGGGCGGGGGAGGCATCCGCCCGCGAGCCGCCCCAGCCCTCGCCGGCGCCCGCGTACGGCGGTGCCGCCGGACCGCCGGTACTCCCGACACAGACCCCGCCCCCGCACACAAACGCCCCGGTCACGGCCCTGCGGACTGCTAACGTCACCGCGAGGCACGAGGGCGAACCGTGACGCACTATGCGGAAATACGCCAAACAGCACGACACGTAACCACGTAGGACACGTAGGACACACAGGCACGTAGGACACACAGGTACTCAGGACGCACAGGCACGGCACACAGGTACGACGAAGGGGTGGTCGCCGGTGGCAGGGAGCAGCTCGACGTTCGTGGCCGGGCTCACCGCGGCGGCCGTCGCGACGGTCGGGTTCCTCGCCTACCAGGCGTCGGCGAACGCGCCCGACGAGGTCGCCAGGCCGCGGACGACCGCTTCCCAGGCCGCGCCGAAGGCGCCCCGGGACAGGAGCAAGCCCACCGCGCTGCCGGCCGGCTCCGGCAGGGGTGAACGGGTCGTGTACTCGGTGGACGACGACCGCGTGTGGCTGGTCGGACCGAACGGCAAGGTACGGCGGACGTTCACGGTCACCCCGGGCAGCGTCGACCCCCCTCCGGGGACGTACGCGGTCACCTCCCGCTCGCGTACCGCCATCGGCACCGACGGCGCCTCCATCGAGCACGTGGTGCGCTTCGCCAGGGTGGACGGGGTGGTCATCGGCTTCAGCGCGGCCGTGGACGGCTCGAGGCGGGCACCCGACCCGGCGGTGCGCACGGGCGGGATCCGCGAGTCACGCGCGGACGGCAACGCCATGTGGACGTTCGCGACGATCGGGGAGCGGATCGTCGTGATCCGTTAGCCCGTACGGGGTCAGGCGGCTTCCCGGTGCCGCGTCCGCTCCTCGGACACCGGGGACTGCGCGGGCTCGGGCGCGCGCGGCGGACAGGACACGGCCTCCGCGGCCGCGCAGGACGCCAGCAGGTCGCGCATGGACACCCCGGCGAGTGCGAACGATCGCGGCTGGGCCTGAGAGGCCTTTTGGGCCTGGGGCTCGGTGGCCGGCATGGACGCCTCCTGGGGGCCGGGGCGGACCTGGTTAGGTAGACCTAACCAGGGACTGGATACCATGTGACCACGCACGAGAGGCCGGACGCAACATCTTGCCGACGTCTTGTCGGAACCTTCATACGAACGTCGGACGAGCGGACCTCCCGACGGCCCACACCAGGGACCCGAGCAGACCTCCCGACGGCCCACACCAGGGACCGCCGAGACACCCGGCCCACGACCGCTCCGCATCGGTCCCGTCGGCCGCTGACGCACTCGGGCCACGACCGCTCCCGGGGCGCAGGCCCACCGGCGGCGGGGCCGTCACCCCCTCAGGTGTCTGAGAAGCGGGCGGCTGCTTCCGCGCACTCCAGCCCGCCGACACAGGCAACGGCCCGCCGACACACGCAACGGCCGTGGCGACAGCCCCGCCGGATCCGGGTCCGCCGGCATACGCGGGGTCGGTCCACCCGCTCACATCCGCCCGCACATGTTCCGCACCCAGGGCGTCATGGCCACGAAGGCCGCGCTGAGCCTCCTGGGCCTGCCCGCCGGCCCGCTGCGCGCCCCCATGGTCGAGCAGCGGGTCGGTCCGCGCTCAGGTCGCCAGCACGCTCAGGTCCGCCGACACCCACCGCTCGCCCAGCCCGGTGACCGTCACATGGCGTACCTCGTCCGTCGTGTCGCCGACGGCTCGGTGGATCTGTACCTGGAGCCGCTCGTCCGTCAGCTCCTCCACCTTGCCCTCGCCCCACTCCACGACGACCACGGACTCGGGCAGGGACACGTCCAGGTCCAGGTCCTCCATCTCGTCGAGCCCGCCGCCCAGGCGGTACGCGTCGACGTGGACGAGCGGCGGGCCGTCCCCGAGGGACGGGTGGACGCGGGCGATGACGAAGGTCGGGGAGGTGACGGCGCCCCGGACGCCGAGCCCCTCGCCGAGCCCGCGGGTCAGTGTCGTCTTGCCCGCGCCGAGCTCCCCGCTGAGCATGACGAGGTCGCCGGCGCGCAGCAGCTTGGCCAGGCGGCGGCCCAACTCCCGCATCTGTTCGGGAGAGTTGATGATCAGCTCGGTCTCAGCCGGGTTGTGCGGTGCTGCTGGTGCTTCCATAACCACCCACCGTAGCCCCTGCGGGCACGGCGCCCGCGCGGGTGAGCAGGTCGGCGAGGCGGTCGGTGACGACCTCCGGGTGTTCCAGCATCACCAGGTGGCCGGCGTCCGGCACGAGCACCAGCTCGGCCTCCGGCAGCAGGTCGGCGATGGCCTCGCTGTGCTCGCTCGGCGTGACCAGATCCCCGATGCCGGCGAGCACCAGCACCGGCATGTCCTGGAAGCAGGCGAGGGCCTCGGTCTTGTCGTGGTCGGTGAAGGCCGGGTAGAACTCGGCGACCACGTCGATCGGGGTGCCCTCGATCATCCGCTCGGCGAACCGGGCGACGGCCGGGTCGACGTCCCGGGAGGCGAACGAGTAGCGCTTGACGACCCCGGCGAAGAGGTCGGCGGTGGCCCGCCGCCCCTTCTCCACCAGCTCGGCCCGCTGCCCCAGCGCCTTCAGCACGCCCGGCAGCACCCGCCGCACCGCGTTGACGCCGGCGACCGGCAGCCCGAAGTTGACCTCGCCGAGCCGCCCGGACGACGTGCCGACGAAGGCGGTGGCGACCACCCGCTCACGGATCAGCTCGGGGTACTGCGCGGCCAGCGCCATCACCGTCATGCCGCCCATGGAGTGCCCGACGAGCACGACCGGCCCCTCGGGCGCGGCCGCGTCGATGACGGCCTTCAGGTCGCGCCCCAACTGGTCGATGCTGACCGGAAGGCCGTCCCGCAGCTGGGCGGCCCCGCGCGCGGAGCGGCCGTGGCTGCGCTGGTCCCAGTGCACGGTCCGTACGACACCCCGCAGGGCCGCGCGCTGGAAGTGCCAGGAATCCTGGGAGAGGCAGTAGCCGTGGCTGAAGACGACGGTGACGGGCAGCGGGGCCTTGCGGCCGAAGAGCCGTCGGCGGCGGGGTGCCGGGCCGCCCTCGGGCTCGACGTCGTCGACCTCGTAGTAGAGCTCGGTTCCGTCGTCGGCGATCGCCTTGCCGGGGGTGCCGCGCAGGGCGCCGTACGGGCCCGCCGCGTCGAGGGCGAGCCGCGCCTTCGCCCGCATGCCGCGCCCCACGGTCATCCGCTCCAGGGCCACTCCGGCCGCGGCCCCCGCGGCGATCACGCCTATCGCGGCGCCGGCGAAACCGGTCGCCCGGCGCCAGCCTCCGGCCGCCCCCGTGGCGGAGGCGGCGACGACGGCCGTCGAGGCGGCACTCGCCACTGCCTCCGCACTGCTCTCGCTCACGTACCGCTCCTCTTCGGCCGACGCCGGTCGTTGACGCTGTGACGGGTGGTTCTCACTGAGGCTCAAGTGACATGGGTGAACCAGTTCTTCGGTTGCTGCCCCGGACCTTCACGGCCTGTGGGTTACCCGTCTTGCGCCTCATTCACATAGACGCGAGGAACCCGCGCTCCGATGCGCGTGACGATCTCGTATCCGATGGTGCCCGCGGCCTGCGCCCAGTCCTCCGCGGTGGGCTCTCCCCGGTCACCGGGCCCGAACAGCACCGCTTCCGCACCCGGCTCGGGCTCGTCGCCGCCGAGGTCGACGACGAACTGGTCCATCGCGATCCGCCCCGCGGCCGTACGCCACTTGCCACCGACGAGCACCGGGCCGGTGCCGGAGGCGTGCCGGGGGACGCCGTCGGCGTACCCGAGGGGAACCAGGCCGAGGGTGGTCTCGCCGGGGGTGGTGTAGTGGTGGCCGTAGCTCACGCCGTGCCCGCCCGGGACGTGCTTCACCAGGGCCAGGGAGGCCGCGAGGGTCATCACCGGACGCAGCCCGAGGTCGGCGGAGGAGCCGAGCTCGGGGCCGGGCGAGACGCCGTACATGGCGATGCCCGGACGGACCAGGTCGAAGTGGGAGTCGGGGACCGTCAGCGTGGCCGGCGAGTTCGCGATGTGCCGCACCTCGGGCCGTAGGCCCTGCTGCTCGGCGTACGCCACCATGTCCCGGAAGCGGGAGAGCTGGGCGGCGACGGACGGGTGCCCGGGCTCGTCGGCGCAGGCGAAGTGGGACCACAGCCCGGTGACCCGGACGAGTCCCTCGCTCTCGGCGCGCAGGGCCTCCGCTACCAGCTCGGGCCAGTCGGCGGGCTGGCAACCGTTGCGCCCCAGACCGGTGTCGGCCTTGAGCTGCACCTGCGCGGTCCGCCCCGCGAGCCGGGCCCCCTCGACGGCCTCGCGCAGCGCCCACATCCCGCTCACGGACATGTCGAGGCCCGCCTCGACCGCCTCTCGCCAGGGCCCGCCCGGCGTCCACAGCCAGCACATGATCCGCACGTCCGCCGGCAGCCCGGCCCCGGCGCGCAGCGCGAGCGCCTCCTCGGGCGTGGCGGTCCCGACCCAGGTGGCGCCCGCGGCGACGGCGGCACGGGCGCACGCGACCGCGCCGTGGCCGTATCCGTCGGCCTTCACCACGGCCATGAACGCCGCGCCCGGCGCCTTGGCCCGCAGGGTGCGCACGTTGGCCCGCAGTGCGGCCAGATCGATCTCCGCGCGGGCGCGCGGCGGGTTGGCGGTCGGCTGTGCAGTCTCACTCATCGCGCCCAGTCTCTCAGAGGGCGCGCAGGCCCCCTGTGCGCCGGGCCACTCCTCCCATCGGGCGCGCCGCAGCAGACCCCGAGCCTCCCGACACCGACCCCGCCCACCCAGCCACCCGGCGCTTGAGAACATGGCCCGCGCCTCCCCCCCCCCCCCCCCCCCCCCCCCCCCCCCCCCCCCCGGTTGAGAAAGGCCCCGATGGGGGGCACAGGGGGGGGCGGGGGGGGCGGCCCCCCGGGGGGGGCGGGGGAAAGGCG